>CALQED020000064.1 GCA_943329505.2 Polynucleobacter meluiroseus
AAAGAGCACTGGGAGCTAGCAAACGCCATTAGCAAACAAGGGCTACTGGTCTCAGAATTTCCGCAGGGGGTTGGCCCAAAAGCCTTTCATTTCCCCAGGCGCAACCGCATCATTGCGGCCCTGTCTCTCGGCGTCGTGGTGATTGAGGCGGCGCAAAGGTCGGGCTCACTCATCACAGCCTATCTTGCAGCCGAGCTTGGGCGAGAAATCTTTGCATTACCAGGCCCGATTCATGACCCTCTTTTTGCCGGTTGCCATCAACTGATTCAACAAGGCGCCAAATTGGTTCGTAACCCCAAAGAAGTTCTGGAAGAGCTTAATTTTCCTAGATAACCCCTTTTAAAGTAGTTTAAAAGGGGTTTATTCAACAAAATGGCTCATAGAAACGGATTTGAAATGCTCTAAAAAGGGCTTTTTTGGACTTTTCAGGATTTATCGGTTAATAATAAAAAAGAGGGTTGCAATAGGCCAAATCCTGATTTGGTTTAAATTGATCCTCTTTTTTACCCATTAAAAACATTTACTCAGGCTCAAATTTAGGCAAACGCGTGGCTAAAGCATCTACCAAAAGCAGCTCCAAGACCCCATCCGTGGATCAACCAAAGGCACTTATCATTGCCGAAAAACCATCGGTAGCCAATGACATTGCCAAAGCCCTAGGCGGCTTCACTAAATATGAAGACTATTTTGAAAGCGAAGACTTTCTCATTTCATCCGCAGTAGGTCATCTTTTAGAAATAGCGGCTCCTGAGGAATATGACGTCAAACGTGGTAAGTGGTCTTTTGCCAACCTACCAGTTGTGCCGCCTTATTTTGATTTACGCCCAATCGCGAAAACAGAATCGCGTTTAAAGGTTTTGCAAAAACTCATCAAGCGCAAAGATGTCACCTCACTCATTAATGCTTGTGACGCTGGACGTGAGGGTGAGCTTATTTTTAGACTGATCGCACAACACGCAAAAGCGTCCCAATCCGTCAAGCGCCTTTGGTTGCAATCGATGACGCCTGCTGCTATTCGCGAAGGCTTTACCAATTTACGTAGCGATAATGAAATGCAACCGCTAGCCGATGCTGCGCGTTGTCGCTCTGAAGCTGACTGGCTCGTAGGCATTAATGGCACACGGGCGATGACTGCGTTTAATAGCAAAAGCGGGGGGTTCTTCCTCACCACCGTAGGTCGTGTCCAAACACCAACGCTCTCTATCGTGGTAGAGCGTGAAGAACTGATTCGTAAATTTGTTTCAAAAGATTATTGGGAAGTAAAGGCGGAATTTATTGCTGCTGCTGGGGTATATGAAGGTCGGTGGTTTGATCCGAAATTTAAGAAGGATGCGGCCGAGCCAGATGCGCGCGAGAATCGTCTGTGGAGCGAAGCAGCAGCTAATAGTATTGTGGCTGCCTGTCGCGGCAAAAAAGCAACGGTTACTGAAGAGGCCAAGCCAGCAACTCAACTTGCTCCGCAGCTATTTGACTTAACCAGTTTGCAGCGTGAAGCAAATGCGCGTTTTGGTTTCTCTGCCAAAAACACTTTAGGCCTTGCGCAAGCGCTGTACGAGCGCCATAAGGTATTAACCTATCCTCGTACTGATGCAAAAGCCCTACCAGAAGATTATTTAGAGACCGTAAAACAAACCATGGAAAACCTTGCCGAGCATTCGCAAGACTATCGTGCGTTTGCTAAACAAATTTTGCAAGGCGACCCCAAGGATCCAAAAGCGAAAGCAGGCTTTGGTTGGATCAAGCCCAACAAGAGAATCTTTGATAACTCAAAGATCTCAGATCACTTCGCCATTATTCCAACCCTAGAAACACCCAAAACTTTAAGCGAGCCCGAAGCAAAGTTATACGACCTAGTGGTGCGTCGCTTTTTAGCGGTCTTTTATCCTGCCGCAGAATTTCGGGTAACAACTCGTATTACTGAAGCCTTGGGCCATCATTTCAAAACTGAAGGTCGAGTCCTTGTAAACCCGGGCTGGTTAACTGTATATGGCAAATCTAACCAGGCAGACGATGAGCTGGTTCCTGTACAAGCGGGGGAAACGGTTCAAGCAGAGTCTGTAGTTGCAGTTCCTTTAAAGACCAAGCCGCCAGCGCGCTACACAGAAGCAACTTTGCTCTCTGCAATGGAAAGTGCAGGTAAGTGGGTTGATGATGATGACATGCGTGAAGCAATGGCCGAAAAGGGTCTTGGTACTCCTGCAACACGAGCAGCCATCATTGAAGGATTGCTGGCTGAAAGATACATCGTGCGAGAAGCGCGCGAACTAATTCCAACGGCAAAGGCATTCCAGTTAATGACTTTGTTGCGCGGCCTTGATGTCGAAGAATTAACTCGTCCTGATTTAACGGGTAGTTGGGAAAATAAGCTGTCGCTCATTGAGCAGGGCAAGATGAATCGCGATACCTTCATGCAAGAAATTGCTCAAATGACTCAGCGCATTGTGAAGCGCGCCAAAGAATATGATAGCGATACCATTCCTGGTGACTACGCCACAATGGCCACGCCATGCCCACACTGTAAGGGTTCGGTAAAAGAAAACTACCGTCGCTTTGCTTGTGAGAAGTGTGGCTTTACGATTAGTAAAACTCCTGGTGGCCGCGCATTTGAGTATCCAGAGGTAGAAGAATTGCTGCGTGAAAAAACCATTGGGCCCCTACAGGGATTTCGCAGCAAAATGGGACGCCCTTTTGCGGCAATCATCAAGCTCTCAGAAATACCAGAAGATGATGCTGACTACCCTAACGCGGGCTTTAAGCTAGAGTTTGATTTTGGTAACACGCAAGATGATGAAACCGAAGCAATTGATTTCACTGGGCGCCAGGCTTTAGGTGTTTGTCCAAAATGTTCTGGGGCTGTTTACGAAGATGGCATGCGCTATGTTTGTGAAAATAATACTGGGCCAAGCAAGTCTTGCGACTTCAAAACCGGCAAAGTCGTTTTGCAACAAGAGGTTTCTTCTGAGCAAATTCAGAAGCTATTAAAAGAAGGTAAAACTGATCTGTTAACCAACTTCAAGTCAAACCGTACTGGGCGTGGCTTTAAGGCCTATTTAGCGCTTGGTTCTGACGGAAAGATTGGTTTTGAATTTGAGGCTAAAGCTCCCGGCGCTGCTAAAGCTCCGGCCAAGAAGCGTGCGGGCGCCAGCGCTGCAACCAAATCTGCAGCAAAACCTAAGCGCGCAAGCAAAGCAAAGTCATCTCCTAGCAGCTGAGCACTCACCAGCTTGGCGGCTAGTGCCGACCACAAAATTCCTCTGGAGCCCAAAGCTGTCGCTAGAAAAATTCCGGGTCGCTGAGCAAGCGGCCCAATGATTGGCAGGCGGTCGCCAGAAACACAACGAACGCCAACAAATTCGCCTGCTTTGACTAGGCTTCTAGGGTCACCATCGGCATAGTCAACCAAACCCTTTGCCTGTCCACGGTTAAAGTTGTCGCTATCTTCTCTTGGGGATAGGTCGTCTTCGCCCTCATCAAAGCTAGAGCCAACCATCCAGCGATAACTGCCATCTTCAAGTTGCTCGGCGGGCAAACAATAGCCATCGCCAGAGATGCCCACCTTGGGCAGCATGGATACCCAAGGATCATTCGGCTGGATTGAAAAAATACTCAACTGACCACGCACAGGCTTTAGTGGCAAATGAACACCAAGGCTATTGATCAAGGGCTTGCTGTCGATTGCTGCCGCGATGACTACCTTTTTGGCGGTTGCGACAACTACATTTGATCCATCTAATAAACGCCATATTCCCTCATACTCTTCAAGCCTTTCAACCCGCGTGCTCCAAAGGCAGGTAAGGTTCTTGTGGTCTCTCAGTAGTTGCTCGCTTGTTTGCAGCAGGTTTAAGCAAGCGCCGCGAGAAATCCACACACCGCTTTGGGAAATGCCACAAATTCTTTGCGCCTCTTCATCGTCAAGCGGTATTGCAATGTCTTCACTTAAATCGAGGGAACGCAGATGTGCGGAGACCTCTGAACGATTAAATGCTCTATCTTTTTTGCTGGGCTGAAAGATGCCGTGCGCTTGCCAAGCACCGCCCCATCTTGCTTCTGCCAGCAAAAATGCTAGGTGCGTTAAGCGCAATAAACGGGGTGAGCCTTTGCCAATATGCGGGTGAGCAATTGCGTAGGCATGCCTCGAACAAGCATTGGCCGGAGAATTTGCAGCATCAATTACACAGACAGATTTGCCACGCTCGAGCAACTCATTGGTAATGGTTGCCCCACAAATGCCGGCCCCAATCACCACGATTTCATGGTGTTGGGGTTGGGTCATTAATTTATCTCAGTAAAGTGCGAAGAAATGCTAATGGTTTTTAGATTTAAGCGTTTAAGCGCTGCTCAATCTTGGCGCGAGTTTCTTTGAGCTCTTTCGGTAGACGCTCACCAAGATGCTCGAACAATTCGGTATGCAGTTTCAGTTCATTTTTCCAGTCGTCCACTGCAACAGCAATTGCTTTGGCAAATTTTTCTGGAGAGTAATTCAGGCCACCCCAGTGCATATCGCTATATTCTGGCGTAATGCCAAATGGTGTTTCTTTGCCGCTAGCTTTGCCTTCAGCACGACTGAGAATCCATGAAAGAACACGCATATTCTCGCCAAAGCCTGGCCATACAAACTTGCCGTTCTCGTCCTTGCGGAACCAGTTCACGCAATAGATCTTTGGCAAAACAGCGCCCTCTGCTTCGAGCTTCTTGCCGATATTGAGCCAATGTTGGAAATAATCACTCATGTTGTAACCAGCAAATGCAATCATTGCAAATGGATCGCGACGCACGACGCCAACTTGGCCGGTAATAGCGGCGGTTGTTTCTGAGCCCAAGGTGGCGGCCATATAAACGCCTTCTACCCAATCACGGGCCTCGCTTACTAGTGGAACAGTGTCAGAACGACGGCCACCGAACAAGAACGCATCAATTGGAACGCCCTCTGGATCGTCCCACTTTGGATCTACTGCAGGATTATTGATTGCTGCTACGGTAAATCGAGAATTTGCATGGGCTGCATTTCGACCTGCAGCGCCATCAGCCGGAGTCCAATCTTTGCCCTGCCAATCAATTAAATGTGCTGGCGGAGTTTCTGTCAAACCTTCCCACCAAACATCACCATCATCGGTTAAACCAACATTGGTAAAAATTACATCTTCATTTAAAGAGTCAATGCAGTTTTGGTTGGTTTGGCGGTTGGTGCCAGGAGCAACGCCAAAGTAACCTGACTCTGGGTTAATCGCAAACAAGCGGGTCTTGCCAGTAATAGGATCTTTGCGTGGCTTAATCCATGCAATGTCATCGCCAATGGTCGTCACCTTCCAGCCATCAAAGCCTTTTGGTGGAATCATCATCGAAAAATTGGTTTTTCCACAGGCAGATGGGAATGCTGCAGCAATGTGATGCTTTTTGCCCTCTGGTGAAGTCACCCCAAGAATCAGCATATGCTCTGCAAGCCAACCTTGGTCACGGCCCATGTTGGAGGCGATACGCAAAGCAAAGCATTTTTTACCTAACAAAGCGTTGCCACCATAACCTGATCCAAAAGACCAAATCTCACGAGTCTCTGGATAGTGAACGATGTATTTAGCCTTGTTGTTTGGCCATGCTACGTCTTTTTCACCAACCGCTAAGGGCTTACCTACGGTGTGAATGCAAGGAACGAACTCGCCATCTGCTCCTAGCTGATCAATGACTGCCTTGCCCATGCGGGTCATTAAGCGCATGTTAATCGCAACATATGGACTGTCTGATAATTCAACGCCAATATGGGCGATAGGCGAGCCAATAGGGCCCATTGAGAATGGCACCACATACATTGTTCTGCCACGCATACAGCCGTCAAACAGCGGGTTCAGCGTTGCACGCATTTCGTTTGGCTCTACCCAATTATTGGTTGGACCAGCGTCCTCTTTCTTAGCTGAGCAGATAAAGGTTCGATCTTCGACGCGGGCGACGTCTTCTGGATCAGAGAGCGCTAAAAATGAATTTTTGCGTTTAGCAGGATTTAAGCGCTTGAAAACTCCGGCGGTAACCAAGAGCTCACAAAGTTCATCATATTCTGCTTGCGATCCATCACACCAAAGAATAGCGTCTGGTTTTGTGAGGGTAGCAACCTCTGCAACCCACTCAATTAAGCGCTTGTTTTTTACGTATGCTGGCGCATTTACATTGATTTGATCGCTGGTAATTGAAGTCATATGTTCCCCGTGAAGATTGAATTTTTTAATCAAATGATTTTAACATTTTGGGCATATTTAAAGTCTTGGTTCGAAAACCAGCCAATCTTCATTTGCCGATACAGAATTGGCTAAAAATTTTTCCTAAAAGATCGTCTGGGAGCAGTTTGCCCGTTATTTGGCCTAGATGATTTTGTGCCAAAAAGAGCTCTTCTGCGAATAACTCAAGCGAATTGTTCCCATTTGCTGCGAATTGTTCCGATTTTTCAATATGCTCGGCCGCCCTTTCTAGGCAGTCTAAATGTCGTCTACGGGATACAATGGCACCCTCCTGGGACCCGCTCCAGCCTACCGCCTGAAGGATTGTCTCTTTCAAAACATCGATTCCCTGGCCAGTCTTGGCAGATACAAGCAAAACACCGCCTTGATGAGCTTCGGGCTGGCCTAATAAGTCAGCCTTATTAAGGACCTCTAATATGGGGCATTTGGCAGGCAAAGCCTCCAAAATTTGGGCCCTTAAATCGTCCGTCTCTTTTTTTGCATTGGGGGCGGTCAAGAAAATAACTAAATCTGCCAGGCCTATGGCCTCCCAAGTGCGCTCAATCCCTTTTGCCTCAACC
>CALQED020000065.1 GCA_943329505.2 Polynucleobacter meluiroseus
GAAATCATCTACGATTGCCGCGCAATATATCCAGCAAGCGAGAGACCTTTCTCAGTTGCTGGTGTCTTGTAAAAATGTTGATCTACTTTGGCAGAGTAAAAGTAAAGGCGGAGAGCCCTTGAGGCCATCGGCTTGGATTCAGCGCTTGCAAGTGAATCTAAAAGACTGGCAGATAATCAATACGAAGCCAGAAGTATATGAAGGAAAATCTCAGCCCATTGCAATGTCATTGAGTACGCCTGATCAGGATTTGGCTATTCCGGTGACGGTTTCACCTAGCGCCTATAAGGCTTTGCGTGATTGCCCTTATCGCTATTACGTCAGTAGCTTATTGGGATTACGGAAAGCAAAAGAATTTGAAGAGGGGTTTGATGCGTCTTTGGCAGGTCAGACCTTGCATGCGCTACTGAAAACGTTTTTCCAAGCACTCAAGACTGAAGAAGAGAAGTCACATTCACCAATACATCAAAGCAATGAGGCACGACGTCAGTGGATGATTGATCACTTAATGGGGTGCTCAGAAAAAGAGTTTGAGCGCTTAATTGCTGGTGATGCCAGAGTCTTAGGAACCTTGAGGGATTGGCAAAAACAAATCCCGAGTTTTATTGATTGGCAGATCGAAAGAGAGCATCAAGGATGGCGTTATCACGATGCCGAGCTACCAATTGGTTTCACCTTAAGTTTGACTGACCCTGATGGGGTGCAAAGAGATATCCGTATTGCGGGGCGCGCTGATCGCTTTGATATTCATGAATCTGATAGTACTGCGGCAGCAGTGATTGACTATAAAAATCAGAAGATGAAAAAGATTGTGGATCGCTCTGACAATATCTTGGATGATCCACAGCTTTTAATCTATGCTCGCGCAGCCAATGAGAATGCGATTGCAGCCCACTTACCAGGGCGAACAGTAGGCCAAGCGCAATGGGTTACGCTCAAAGCAGAGCTTGATAAAGGTGAGGATAAGATGATCCGGACCCATGTAGTAGAAGACATGCCCAATGCGATGGTTCAATTTTCTGAGCAGATTGAGAAAGACCTCAATAATTTGTGGGCTCGTAAACCCATGCAAGCATTTGCACCTGATAGCGTATGTCAGTACTGCGAAGCAAGAGGCATCTGTAGAAAGGGGATGTGGTGAGCGAAGAGTTCGATTACCCCTTGGCCTGCAATCCTAAAAGATCAGTGATTGTTTCTGCCTGCGCAGGTAGCGGTAAGACTTGGTTATTGGTAGCTCGGATGATCAGACTATTGTTAGCTGGAGCAAAACCACAAGAAATCTTAGCCCTTACTTTCACGCGGAAAGCTGCGCAAGAAATGCGCGATCGCCTCTATGGTTTGCTAGAAGAATTTTCTACTGCTGATGACGATGCGCTCATCCATGAGCTTCATATCAGAGGCCTGATCAAAGGAGAGGCTCAGAAATTACTGCCTCAAGCACGCGCTCTGTATATCCATGTCTTATCAAGCCCGCAGGCCATCGTGATTGACACCTTCCATGGCTGGTTTGGCCGCTTGCTGGGCGCAGCACCCGTATCGGCAGAAGTTCAACCAGGCTTTAATCTACGAGAAGATGCTAAGCGCCTACAAGAAGAATGTATGCAAGACTGGTGGGGCAACTTGCCCGAGGATCTCAAAAAGCACTATGACGTGCTACTGGCTGAGTTTGGCGCGAGCGAAACCCAAAAGTTCTTGATGGGTAATTACAGCCTTTTTAAGCAAAGAGGTGCATGGACGTTTTTCCAAGAAGCGTGCATCTCAAAAAACATAAAACCTATTAATGCTTTAGAACAGGTCTTGCCATGCCTAAATCAGCAAAATCCACTCGAAGCGTTTTGGCAGCATCCCGCAACTAAAGCAAATTTAGAAGTGCTCTACAAGTGCTTTAGCAATGGCACGCCAACCCAGATCAGCAAAGCCCCCTACCTTGAAGAGGTGATGGCACATCATACTGCTGGCGGATCGATTATGGATATTGCCGACAAGTTTGAAACATATTTTTTGACGCAAACCCGCACACCATTAGCTGATATCGAAAAAACTTCTGCTCCGATACTGAAGTATCTCAGTAAAACGGGTGGTGATCCTGCGCAAATTACTGCTATTCGCAATGATTGGGTGCAAGCCTACAGCGCTCTGTTTGCTTGGCAAAGCGAACATCTCATGCATGACCTGAATGCAGCTTGGTTTGCTATGAGCCAAGCGATGCTAGGCCACATGGAAAAAACCAAAGAGTCTATGCGTGTACGTGATTTCGATGATTTAGAAATTGGCGTCAGTCAGTTAATGGCAAGCTCAGCTAATGCGGCTTATTTACAAGCGCGTTTAGATGCTAAGTACAAACATATACTGATTGATGAGTTTCAGGATACCAATCCATTGCAATGGCAAATATTACGCTCCTGGTTAGATGGCTATGGCGATGATGGTTCTATGCCAAGCATCTTTATCGTGGGCGATCCGAAGCAGTCGATTTATCGTTTCCGCCGTGCCGATCCAAGACTATTTGATAGTGCTAGAGATTTTTTGGTTAATAAGTTAAATGCCAAGGCTTTATCGCAGAATCAAACTCGTAGAAATGCGCCCGCTATCAATGAGGCGGTAAACAACGTGTTCTTGGCAGGCACCTTGCCCGAAAGTTATCAATACAATCAACAAACAACTGCCTGGAAACCCCTACTAGATAGTCTGCCAGCTGAGGTTTATGCGGCTGAGGGCGAGGCGCAATTGCTGCCCCTGATTGAGCGGGTCGAGAAAGTGCAATTAGAGCGATCTGGAACAGCTTTTGATAATGCGATTAAGGATGCAAGTCAAACTATCGATGTCCAACAGCGCTATGAAGAAGGCAAGCAAATTAGTGGCTTGATTCATCATGTGATCGCGACGCGCCAAGTGATGGATAAAAAGGATGGCAAGGAATATTGGCGTCCTGCTAGAGCGAGCGATTTCATTTTGTTGGTTAAGCGCCGTAAATATTTACCGCAATTTGAGAGGGCTTTACGAGAAGCAGGTCTAGCCTATGACAGCTCACGCTTGGGTGGATTATTAAACACGCTAGAGATAGACGACCTAATTGCATTATTAACAGTACTGGTCTCACCAAGGCATGATCTTCCTTTGGCTCAAGTATTGCGTAGCCCTATTTTTAGTTTTACTGAAGCGCAGATGCAAGCACTGAGTATGAGTATTGCCTGCAATGAGGGCTATCGCTCTTGGTGGGACGCCTTACAAGCGAGCCAAGACCTTGGGATTCAGAGGGCGGCACGGTATTTAGAGCATTGGCGTGTTCTGGGTGAGGCACTACCAGTCCATGACTTACTGGATTTGATTTATCACGAGAGTAATTTACGGGTAAGTTATGCCGTTGCCGCCCAAAATCTTGCGCGTGCGCAAATTTTGGCAAACCTAGATGCTTTTCTAGAGCTCGCCCTCAATCAAGATGGTGGACGCTATCCAAGTCTAAGCCGCTTCATTGATGATATGAACGCGATGCGACGTGGCGATGATGATGAGACGCCTGATGAGGGTGATGTAGAGGTAGAAGCTGATAGCAATGAAGATATTGGTGAAGTGGATGAGCAAAGTGAGATGTCAGATGAAGATCGCCATAAGCGCGTACGTTTAATGACGATTCATGGGGCCAAAGGATTAGAGTCGCCATTTGTCATCATGCTAGACGCCAATCACACTGAGTGGCGGGCGCCACATCGAGGCGTGCTACTAGATTGGCCTCCAGAGCATACTAGCCCAAGCCATCTTTCTTTATATACCGCCAAGACACTCACTGGTGAGCGCAGCATCATTTTCAAAAAAGAAAACGAAGTGAGTCAAAATGAAAATTGGAATTTGTTATATGTTGCAATGACTAGAGCTAAGCAGGGCTTATGGCTGAGTGGCGTTCAAGGCAAAAATAAAACAGGCATTCATGAACGTTCTTGGTATGGCAGGGCTCTAGCTGCGGGGATGCCAGTTCTAGAACTGCACACCTCTGATAAAGAGGCCCCTATAAAACAAGATGAGATGAAGTTAGAGTTAGGCAGCATGCCATTTAAGATCGATCACTTTCAGCTTGAGTGGGACCGAGCAGTAAATGAGCATCAAGATCAGATTCATAAGATCGAAAGCGGTAAATTAGCCCAAGAGCTTGTAGAAAAATCCTTGGAGCAGGCAAAAGAAGAGCCCGATCCAGAAATTTTGGAAGAGGGCACACATTTTCATAAGTTGCTTGAGTTCCTCACTGCAGATTCAAATAATCCGGCTAAATCCTCAATGCCAAGTGAGCAAGAAGTCATGAACTGGCTAGGCATTGATCAAGCACATGCCCAGAAAGTGATTGAGCGTACTCAAAAAGTATTACAGTCACCGGAGCTTGGCAAATATCTGACTTCAGGCCAATGGATTGCTGCATGGAATGAACTCGATATTGCCAGCAAAGAAGGTAAGAGCTATCGCATGGATCGCTTGGTCGAACTAGATGACCACATTGCGATCATCGATTACAAACTCACGATTCCAGAGCTAGGTAGCGAGAAGTATGAAAAATATCGCGAGCAACTGAAAAACTACCAAGCTGAACTGAGTCGTATCCGGGAAGATAAACCGAATAAGGCATATTTAATCTCCTCAGAAGGCAAGATCCATCAAATTGGCTAGGTTGTCAGACTCTTGAATTTTGCCTAAAAGCCCCCATATGACTAGGGAATAACAGAAATACCTAAACTAGCGATAATAAAAATCGCAGTGAACCATCCTATAAGGAGTCATGATGAACATGCAAAATGTATTGAAATTCATTGTTGGCGTATTTGCTAGCGCAGTATTGCTCACGAGCAATCTCGCCTTAGCGGAGGCAACACTACCTCAAGTTTCTCAAGCTATTCAATCTGGGCAGTTAGCTAAAGCTGATGCCATGATGAAAGAGGTATTACAAAACCATCCAAATAGTGCCAAAGCACATTACATTGCTGCTGAACTGTACGTAAGAGAAGGTAAGTTAGATGCTGCCAGAAGCGCATTTGTGCGGGCGGAGAATTTAGCACCCGGCTTACCTTTCGCGCAAGCAGAATCAGTTCAAAAATTACAAGCACAATTGCGTACTGGTGCGGTGCCGGCACCAGCGAATACTGGCGCAGACTCTATTCTCGGTAGTCCACTGTTCTGGATCTTGATCGCAATTTTGATTGCAGGCGTAGTGTTCTTCATGAAGAACCGTAATCGTCCAACGCCAGCTCAGGGCTATAACGCACCAACTCCAAATGGCCAGCCTGGTGCCCCCGGCGCTCCAGGCGCTCCTGGTGGCGCCTATCCTCCTGGCGCACCTGCAGCAGGCATGGGTAGTGGCTTGATGGGAAGTTTGGCAACGGGTGCGGCACTGGGTGCTGGTATGGTTGCTGGCCAAGCCTTAGCGAATCATTTCGCGGGTGGTGGCAATCACGCTAACCCGGGAAATAGTAATAACGATTTCAACCAAGTGGGTGGTCCTGTGCCTGATGCGCCGAACTTTGGTGTGCAAGACGTCAGTTCTTGGGATGATGGGGGATCTAACTCCTGGGATGATGGCGGCGACTTTATGGATAACGTCTGATTTCATTTGCAAAGTAGAGGCTAGTTAGCATCGGCAGTTAAACTGGCCTCTATGAAGTATTTTTCTGAAATCATTGAGACTATCCATCTTTGGCTATTTCGGGTCAGCATGTATTTATCCAATGCATTCTTAGATGACCCCGCCATACTGGCCTTTGCTTTTTGCTAAACCCGAGATAAGCAGCTCTCACAACACCACCTGCGGGTGGTTTTTTATTGCACAAAATTTAGGCAATCTCGCCTATAAACAACAAAAACAGCCTCATTTTTGCGGTTTTTACATATACTGTATAAACATACAGTATATTAATGACTATGACGTTACAAATGAACCCCACCAAAGTAACACTGAGCCAGTCACCACAAGCCTTGGCAGGCTATTTTGCTGCTTGTGAACTCAAACTCCTCAGCCACCGGATCTCAGCTGGATTTCCTAGTCCAGCAGCAGATTACGCTGAAGATGGCCTCGATCTGAACCATTACTTAGTTCAAAACAAGCCAGCGACCTTCATGTTCACCGTCCAAGGGGACTCAATGCTCGGTGCGGGGATTTGTGACGGTGACAAGGTAGTCGTTGATAAAGCCCTGAAGGCAAAACATCAAGATATCGTGGTCGCAGTCGTCGACGGTGAGTACACCATCAAGCGTCTCTATCAATTACGTGGCCGCATCGAGCTACAGCCAGAGAACCCCAGTTATCAACCGATGACTTTTAGTGAGGGTAGTGAGTTACAAATCTGGGGTGTTGTCGTTGGTGTTGTGCGTAAGTACAGCAATGCCAGCACGAGATATAGCAAGAGAGCAAAGTCATGAGCGCATCTTCGGCATCAAACGCACTCTTCGCTTTAGTTGATGTGAATAACTTTTATGTTTCTTGTGAGCGTGTATTCCAACCCAAGTTAGAAGCAGTACCGATGGTAGTGCTCTCGAACAATGATGGCTGTGCTGTAGCACGTAGCGCTGAAGTTAAAGCGCTTGGCGTGAAGATGGGAACGCCTTGGTTTCAGATGGAGGAGCTCGCCAAAAAGCATGGTATTCAGGCTTACTCATCTAATTACACCTTGTATGGTGATATGAGTAACCGTGTAGTTCAGGTGTTGCGAAGCTTTACGCCCAATCTAGAGGTTTACAGTATCGATGAAAGTTTCTTGCAAATCGAGACAGTCTTAAAACAATATCAAGACAC
>CALQED020000066.1 GCA_943329505.2 Polynucleobacter meluiroseus
AACAACCAGCCCCAAGACCCAGCCAAATAGGGAGATCCCCACCTCAATTCCAACCCTAGCGGATCTGAAGAAAGTTGGGCCATTGATTGCGCTGGTAGTCGGAGTGATTGGCTTAAGTATTGCCTTCTTTGCCTCCTATGATTCCATGAGATCTTCACAAAACTTGGATCTTGAGAATGCCCAAAAAGAAATTTCTATACTAAAAAAGGAGCTTGCTTCATTACGTGAGGAAATTCTGGCCATTGAAGATGAGTTATATGAATCAATTGATTTAATAGAAGTGAGTATTCACTCTATAAATAAAAATCCGCCTTCATCAGCCAAAAAATTGCAAGCTCAGGCAACTCCCTTCGAAGCTGAACTGCGTCGCTGGCGCTATTTGGGGCTTAGCCAGATCAGCGGGTCGCAACAAGCCTTTTTCCACAATGGCAAAGGCACTGTCATGCTTGAAAAGGGATCGGCCGTCCTGGGTGAATGGAGGCTTGGTAATGCCGATAAAGAGCTTGCTACCCTGATCCATTCACAAGGTAAATCTCTGACTCTCAGAACGGCAAAAACTGAATGAGTATTCAGTTTAAAAACCTCATCGCAGGGCTATGCATATTTGCATTTTTTGCCGGATTCCTTGCAAAAGCAGCCAACCCGTCTCGTGACCAATTAGAAACTCCAATTAGCTTGGAATTTAGCGATATTGAGGTGGCTGAACTTCTTCAAATCCTTGCCAAACTTGGTAAAACGAATTTTTTATTAAGTGAGTCGATCAAAGGCAAAATCACCGTTGATCTGCACAACACGCCTTGGCAAACTGCGTTGCACTCTATTTTGGCCAGTCGAGGTTTACGCCTAGTCAGAAATGGTGATATCTACTGGATTGGTCCACATGCGGAGATTGTTGCATTTCAAAAATATCGGCGGGAAGATGCAGCTCTTCCTTTTGGGGGCGACCATATCAACAGCCCTCGGCAGATCTTGATTGAAGCTCGCATTGTGGAGGCAGATGAACGCTTTGCCCGTGAGCTAGGCGCCAAACTGGGTTACCAAGCGAATTCTTTCGGCGGGACTCCAGATCGCAAGATAAGTAGTAACTTTGATTTAGCTGGTAGTGGCTTAAATGGCTTCAACCCCGCCGCTGTAGCAGCAACCTTAGTTTCTAAGAATGCGAGTCGCCTTTTGCAGATGGAGCTTTCCGCTCTTGAGTCAGAAGGTCAAGGCAAGATTCTCTCAAACCCACGCATTATGACTGGCGACCAAGTGAAGGCAACCATTGAGCAAGGCACTGAGCTGCCCTACCAAACCACCTCACAAAATGGCAGCAAGCTGCAGTTTAGAAAAGCAAACTTGCGTTTAGAGGTTTTACCCAAAATCCACCCTGATGGGAAAATTTCCATGCTGGTGGGCATCAATAAAGACACGATTGGCATGAAAACTGAGCAGGGTTATGCCATTGACACCAAAAGTCTCAGCTCAGAAGTGACTGTTGAAAACGGTGGCACTGCAATTATTGGCGGGATCTTTCAGACCACCGAGAGAGAAGATGAAGTCAAAGTGCCTTTATTG
Source organism: Polynucleobacter meluiroseus (assembly GCA_943329505.2). Taxonomy (GTDB): domain Bacteria; phylum Pseudomonadota; class Gammaproteobacteria; order Burkholderiales; family Burkholderiaceae; genus Polynucleobacter; species Polynucleobacter meluiroseus_E. The sequence goes on from CALQED020000066.1 coordinate 1,558, forward strand.
GGGGATATCCCCTTGATTGGCTCTTTATTTCGCCATAAATCCAAATTAAAAGATAAAACTGAGCTCTTAGTCTTCCTAACCCCTACCGTTCTAGATAAACCCTAATAAAATCAAGGGGTGAACTCTGCGACAAACAATATCTTTCTCATTGGCCTCATGGGTGCTGGAAAGTCGACCGTGGGAAAAGTGCTTGCAAAAAAACTAGGTCGTCGGTTTTTGGATGCAGATCATGTCATTGAAGAGCGCTGTGGTGTGAAAATTCCTGTCATCTTTGAGATGGAAGGTGAAGAAGGGTTTCGCAAGCGAGAAGCTCAAGCACTGCGTGAAGTGACGAGTGAAAAAAATATTATCTTGGCTACAGGTGGTGGCGCGGTATTGCTAGCAGAAAATCGCAAGGCTTTGAGTGAGCATGGCACCGTTATTTACCTGCACGCAGATCCCATTGAATTGTGGCATCGCACTAAAGGGGGCGAAGGGCGCCCACTACTTCGCAATGGCGATGCAAAAAAAATTTTAGAGAACTTATATGCCATTCGCGATCCTTTATATCGTGAGATTGCAGATCATGTGATTGAAACTGGTAAGCCCAGCGTTAATCAGTTGGTCAATACCTTAATCATGCAGCTTGAACTTTCCGCCTGAAACTTATGATGAAAACACTTGAAGTTGATCTTGGTAATCGCAGCTACCCTATTTATATTGGTACCGATTTAATTGATCAGGCACCGCTGTTTGATGCTTGTAAAAAATCAACCTCGATTTACATCGTTACCAATACAACCGTAGCGCCTCTCTATGCAGAGCGCCTTACTAAAACGCTAGAGATCTTTGGTAAGCCTGTCAGAACGATTGTCCTACCAGATGGCGAAAGCTACAAAGACTGGAAAAATCTTCAACTCATCTTTGATGACCTTCTCAAATTTGGCGCTGATCGTCAAACGATGTTGGTGGCCTTGGGTGGAGGCGTCATTGGCGATATGACTGGCTTTGCTGCTGCTAGCTTCATGCGTGGTATTCGCTTTATTCAAGTACCCACTACTCTTTTAGCTCAAGTAGATTCTTCCGTTGGCGGCAAAACTGGCATCAATCATCCTTTAGGCAAAAATATGATTGGCGCCTTTCATCAACCAGTTGCCGTGATTGCTGATCTCAATACATTAAAGACGCTGCCGCCACGTGAACTGTCTGCGGGCCTAGCTGAAGTAGTGAAACATGGCGCTATTGCCGATGCCCCATTTTTAGATTGGATTGAGGCAAACGCCCAATCATTACTCGCTTGCGATACCAATGCGATGAGTCATGCAGTATTGCGCTCATGCGAAATTAAATCTGCAGTCGTTTCTGCGGATGAGAGAGAAGGCGGAATCCGCGCTACCTTGAACTTTGGACACACCTTTGGCCATGCAATTGAAGCCGGCATGGGTTATGGCGCATGGTTACATGGTGAAGCAGTTGGCTGTGGGATGGTGCTTGGCGCCGATCTATCATGCCGACTCAACTACATCAGTAAGGCAGAAGTGGAACGCCTCACCAAGATCATTCAATCGATGAATCTACCAATCATCCCGCCAATGTTTGGTGCAGAACGCTACATAGAACTCATGCAAGTAGATAAAAAAACTGAGGGCGGTCAAATCCGCTATGTTGTTTTAGAAAAAATTGGTAAGGCGCAGATTAAGGGTGTGCCAGATACGCAGGTGATTGAAACTTTAATCGCAACCGGGGCTGCATAAGCACGCCCTCAGCCTTAAACCTGCATTAACTGAATCTTGACTGGCTGACCCGCTTGGGCACTAGCAAATTCTGATAAGTCATTTAAAAGCTCTCTACCAGTCTTGGTATCAAGCCATAGAGGCTGCGCCATGGTGCCAGCCCATCGATAGTGATAACCTCCAGATTTGGCGGCTACCCAAATTTCATGAAGCGGGGGTTGTGTGTTAACCACAATCACACTTTTATCCCGAAAGCGAATATTAATAACATTGCCCCCTTGGCGCTCTAGATCTAGATCGAGATCTAATTCATCATCAGCAGCCTCTAACGCCACCTCAATCGACTGTAATACATTGCTACCCAGTTGATAAAATTGCTTGTCATCAATGGTTTCGACACCTGAATTATTTGGATTCATACCTGAGGCCTGCATGCTATATTCAATCATTCGTTTTAGAGACATTCATGATAGCGATTCTTACTAGAGCCCTCGGTATTAGCCTTTTAATATCCCTTTTTGGATGTGGGGTTAGGGGCCCTCTATTTATGCCAAATGTACCACCGGCCCCTCCAGCTCCAACAGAGCCTGAGCCTAAAGGCAAACTGTATCCAGCACCTGCCAGTCCTAACACCTCACCAGCGGTCAAGCAATGACAAACAAAGCGATTCCTATTCCGAAGTTATCTGGATTTACTGAGCGTGATGGCACTTGGTATGCCGAAGAAATTGCGCTGACAGATTTAGCAAAAGAATTTGGTACACCGCTGTACGTTTACAGCAAAAAAGCATTGACCGAGGCATACCAAGCTTACGACAAAGCTTGCCTAGATAGCAAAGGTAAGCGACGCGCCCGCGTGCATTACGCGATGAAGGCTAACAGTAATTTAGCTGTAATTGATTGCTTTAAAAAACTCGGCGCTGGTTTTGATTTGGTCAGCGGCGGTGAGCTAGCTCGTGCATTAGCGATTAATGCCGATCCTAAGAGTTTAGTGTTTGCTGGCGTTGGTAAATCTGCTACTGAAATCGCAGCTGCGCTCAAGGCTGGCGTCAAATGTATCAATGTGGAATCGATTGCAGAGCTTCACAAAATTAATCGCGTTGCTACTGAGCTCAAGCTACGCGCACCGATTTCCTTACGCGTCAATCCGGATGTAGATGCACAAACCCATCCCTATATCTCTACTGGTTTAAAAGGAAATAAGTTTGGTATCGCATATCACGAGGTACTAAAAACCTATCGTGAAGCGGCGCAACTCTCTCAAATTGATGTCGTTGGGATTGATTGTCATATTGGCTCACAAATCACCACGACTGCTCCCTACTTAGATGCGCTCGATAAAGTCTTGGATCTGGTTGAGCAACTGAAAAAAGAGGGCATTGTGATTCATCACCTGGACCTCGGTGGTGGACTAGGAATTTCTTATAGCGATGAAGCACCACCCGATATCACCGACTTCACTAATACCTTATTAAATCGGGTTGCAGAACGCGGGTTTGGGCATTTGGATATGGTGCTTGAGCCCGGCCGATCCTTGGTAGGTAACGCTGGCGTGCTACTCACCACTGTTGAGTATCTTAAGCCTGGTGCTGAAAAAAACTTTTGCATTGTCGATGCGGCCATGACTGAACTCCTGCGTCCTGCTCTATATGAAGCCCATCACGGCATTGTTCCAGTTCAAGCAAAAAAAGCCAAGAGTCTCACTTATGACATCGTGGGTCCTGTTTGCGAATCAGGCGATTGGCTTGGCAGAGATCGTCAACTTGCATTAGAAGAAGGCGATCTTTTAGCTATTCTTTCTGCGGGCGCTTATGGCTTTGTGATGGCCTCAAACTACAACACGCGACCCAAACCAGCAGAAATCATGGTTGATGGAAAAAATGCTTATGTCATTCGAGCGCGTGAAAATACTGCTGACTTGTTTGCAAGTGAAAGTGTTTTACCAAAATAATGATTGGGCAAATAAAGGCAAATAAAAACCCCGCTGCATGAGCGGGGTTTTTATTTGAAGTCTTGAATATCGTTTAGTGCAGACCAGCCATGTAATCAGAAACTGCTTTCATTTCTTGATCAGAAAGCTTAGTAGCAATCGCAGTCATCTGACTGCTATTTTTACGAACACCTTCGCGGAAAGCGAGCAACTGAGCATTGGTATATTCAGCCCACTGACCACCTAGGAGTGGGTATTGCGCAGGAATACCGGCACCCGTTGGGCTATGGCATGCCGCACAAGCAGGAACACCCTTTGCTGCAATACCGCCACGATAGATGCTTTGACCTAATGTAATCGTATCTTTGTTTTGCGCAACGCCTTGAGAAATCGCTTGCTTGGATAAGTAAGCAGAAATATTTTGCATATCTTGCTCTGTCAAGGTTGCGACCATGCCCATCATGATTGCATTAGCACGACTACCCTCTTTAAAGTTTTTCAATTGCTTGGTGGTATAGGCTGCGTGTTGAGCAGAGAGTTTAGGCCAAGTACCTACAGCACTTTGACCCTTAGGCCCATGACAAGTAATACAGGCAACGACTCCACGAGTTGCATCTCCATTAGAGTAAAGAGCTTCACCAGCAGCAGGATCGACCTTTGGCTTGCCTGGTACGGCAGCCTTAGCTTCTGGGGCTGGAGCCATAGGAGCAGCATCGGCAGCTATTGCCGCGCCAGAAATGCCCATTAAGGCGAAAATAGAGAGGGCTACAAATCCAACGCGCAAGCTAGTGAATTTGGAGATTTGGGAGGTTTGACGCATTATGTTTACCTTGGCAAAAATTCCTAAAAGTGTTTGGGCCCTGCATTTACAACTTTTTACCCAACACCATGAGATATTTCATGATTTTGCGTGATTTTACAATAGCTTCTGGACATGTCTAAACTCTTTCAAGCCCGCTTCGCCACCACAGTCAATGACACCCATTGCCTGCCTGCCACGCCCCTGCGTGAGGTGGCCTTTGCTGGTCGCTCAAATGCCGGCAAATCCAGTGCAATTAATGTCCTTTGCAACCAAAAAAGGCTCGCTTTTGCCAGTAAGACCCCCGGTCGCACCCAACACATCAACTATTTTGGCCTTTTCTCAAAAGACGACCTTTTAGCCTATTTAGTAGACTTGCCTGGCTATGGCTATGCTGCCGTAAACCATGAGACCAAATACCACTGGAATGCCCTGCTCAGCGATTATCTACAGGAGCGAGAACAACTGGTTGGGATGGTCCTCATCGTTGATGCACGTCGCGGCATTACTGACCTAGATGAGCAAATGATTCAGTGGTTTGTGCCAACGGGCAAACCGATCCATATTTTGCTCAGCAAATGCGACAAGCTCAATAAAAGCGAGTGCAAACATGTCCTAGAGGCGGTTCGCAAGCAACTGCAACAATACGATCCCGCACTTCCAGACGGTAACGGCAACTCTAAGCAACTTACGGCACAATTATTCTCAAG
>CALQED020000067.1 GCA_943329505.2 Polynucleobacter meluiroseus
AAGACCACGATCCTCATGCGATCCATTGCTAGATATTTTTGAAAGGCTGCAGTAACTTGTTCCAAGGTAACAGCTTCAACTTGCTTAGTCCAAGTTTCCATCGTATCCAGCGGTAATTCATTCCATGCGATAGAAGAAACGTTATCCAATAATTTACGATTGTTATCAATGCGTAAGGGGTAACCGTTGATCAAATTGGCTTTGGCTGCACCAAGCTCACTAACCGTTGGGCCATCAGCAATAAATTGCGCAATCGTATTGCTCAGTACCTCAAGCGCTAAGGCGCCCTGATTACTCTTGGTTTGTAAGCCCGCCTGAAAGATTCCCGTCTCCTTACCCGGAGCGAAATAACTAAATACACTATAGGCAAGACCGCGCTTTTCTCGCACCTCTGACATCAAGCGCGATACAAATCCACCGCCGCCTAAAACATAGTTGCCCACCAATAGAGGAAAGTAATCAGGGTTGTTACGTGACACAGCTGTCATGCCCATTGCAATATGGGCTTGCTGAGAATCAAATGGAATCTGCACCTCGCGCTGGGCCAATGGCTCTACCGAGGAACGTTGAAAATCTGGCAATGGTGCAATAGCAGGCCCTGATTGAGGAATTTTTTTCAATAAAGCTTCCACAATTTCATTTGCCTGAGCTGAATCCACATCACCCACAATACTGACGATCATGCGATCGCCTCGATAAAACTGTTTATGAAATTGTCGTAAGTCAGCAGCCGTGATAGTAGCTACCGATTTAGCAGATGGAGCGTCTGCCAAGGGATAGCTACCGTAAACCATTTTTTTGAAACGGCGGTCCAGCACATACTCTGGTTTCGTTTCTGCTTCAAGCAAGCCAGTTATCGTTCTTTGTTTTTCACGCGCAACGATATTGGCATCATAGGTCGGCGCACTCAACATAGCAGCCACTAGCTGTACCGCTCGATCTCGAATATCTTTTCTACTAAGAGTCCGTATACGCAAAACGGCACGCTCACCACTAACCGTTAAACCAATATTGGCACCCAAATCAGCGATTTCATCAGCAATTTGGGCTTCGCTTAATAAGCCTTTATCGCCACGCACCCCATAATTCATCAAACCCGCCGTCATATCAGCTAAACCACTCTTACCCGTTGGATCATAACGATCCCCAGCATCAATGCTGACCTCGATATCGACCATCGGCAATGCTTTGGTTTGGACTAAATAGGCTTTAGCGCCTTTATAGGTTTCGAGTTTTTCGATTGGCAATATGGCACTTGCACTGGTGACCAGGCCAAAAGACAAAAGAGTCAGCGCAATACATTTTTTGAGAGCCGTCATTATTGACCCTCCTTACCAACCGCTTTGCGTGCCTGAGGATCTAGGACTGCAATGGTCAAACCTTCATCGATGAGATATTTTTTAGCTACCGCTTGGACCTGTTCCGGAGTAATGGTTTGCATTCTCTCCAGCATGTAATCAATATCTTTCCAAGAAAACCCAGCCATCTCGGTACTACCAATTTCCATTGCCTGGCCAAAAATAGAATCGCGCTTATAAATTTGATCGGAAAGAATTCGTACCTTAATGCGCTTAAGTTCAGATTCTAAAATTCCTTTTTGCTTTAACTCATCCAAAGCCTTTCGAATACTTGCTTCGGCTTGCGAAACCGTTTTTCCTTTAGCCATCGTCGCGCTAATCAGAAATAACTCAGGCCCACGAGAGACCATGTCGTAACCTACTCCCACATCATTCACGACTTTCTCTTGCTTCACTAGTACACGATTCAAACGTGCATTGTCATAGCCATCTAAAACTGCGGTTAGTAACTCTAGAGCATATGGCTCAGGGTCGTCTAATTTGCCCGGCTCGAGACGCGGGACTTTCCAAGCCATAGCCAATTGCGCACTGTCAGCAGCTGCTTTGACTTGAACTTGCTTCATCCCTTTTTGTGTAGGTTCAACTTGTGGTTTACGAGCTGGCAACTCTTGCGCAGCAACTGCGCCATAATATTTTTCTACTATAGCCAATACTTTTTTTGCATCCACATCTCCAGTAATGACTACTGTTGCATTATTCGGTTTATACCAAGCTCGATACCAGTCTCTCGCATCAGAAGCTTTCATATTCTGTAAATCATTCATCCAGCCCACCACTGGATGACGATATGGTGAGCTCATATAGGCAGTAGCCATCAGCGATTCATTCAGAAGGCTGCTAGGATTATCTTCAGTTCGCAGACGGCGTTCTTCCATGACGACCTGAATTTCTTTTAAGAACTCTGCATCATCAAAATTTAAATTGGACATACGATCAGCTTCTAATTTGATGACCTCATCTAATTTAGATTTTTCAACTTGCTGAAAGTACGCGGTGTAATCCCGTGAAGTAAATGCATTTTCGCGCCCACCCACAGCAGCTACTAAACGTGAAAACTCGCCAGACTTTACCTTGTCAGTACCCTTAAACATCATATGCTCAAGCACATGCGCTACACCGGTACGGCCGTTGATTTCATCCATCGAGCCAGCGCGATACCAAACCATATGAGCCACGGTAGGAGCGCGATGGTCCTCCCTAACAATGAGCTTAAGGCCATTGCTTAACTGAAATTCATGGGTATCTGTCTGATCTTTACCCCCCGCCCAAGACAATTGGACAAGCATTAAAAATAAGAAAGAAATTCGAAGTAAATAGGAGCGCATTGGCTAAATCACCATATCCTTAGAATTAAATTGATAAGATGGAAGAATTAAATTGTATCGATTATGTTCGGCTTACGTAAAACCCTCGGATCCCTATTCAAATCTAGCAAGACTGATGAAGCTTGGTTTGATGCTTTAGAAGAATCACTCATACAAAGTGATGTGGGCTTACCCACGACTGAACAATTGATCAGCAAGCTGCGTAAAGCAGCAAAGTCCGAGAAAGCCTCAAGCCCTGAAGCCTTACAAGACCTTCTGATTCAAGAGGTTAGTACCTTGCTGCAAGTGCTTGAGCCATCCCCTAATCCGTTATTTACAAGCCTCAAAGGCGCTATTCCGGAAGTTTGGCTGGTCGTTGGTGTCAACGGCGCAGGTAAAACCACTACGATTGGTAAGCTTTGTAGACTGTTTCAATCACAAGGTAAATCCGTTCTCTTGGCTGCTGGTGATACTTTTAGAGCAGCCGCACGCAACCAACTAATGGAATGGGGTAGCCGCAATCAAGTCGATGTCATTACCCAAGAAGGGGGTGATGCTGCCGCTGTGGCACATGATGCGATCCACTCAGCCATTTCCCGCAAAAGCGATATTTTGATCATCGATACTGCAGGTCGCCTTGCTACTCAAGACCACCTCATGGAAGAGTTAAAAAAGGTGAAGCGCGTCATCGGGAAAGCGCTTCCTGGTGCCCCTCACCACACCCTACTAGTGTTGGATGGCAATACTGGTCAAAATGGATTAAGCCAAGTGAAGGCCTTTCATGCAGCCTTAGATCTGACGGGATTGATTGTGACCAAGCTTGACGGCACCGCCAAGGGAGGCGTTATTTGCGCTCTGGCACATACCTTGAAGGACGACCCTAAGCCCTTCGTTTTAGCCCTCGGCAAAGGTGAAGGAATTGAAGATTTAGCCCCATTTACAGCAGGGCAATATTCTGCAGAATTATTCAATTAATTCAATTACTTACGATATAGATCAGCCATTAGCACTCTATTGACAAGAGTGCTAAAATAGACTTCTATTAACACCTTATATTAATTAAAAAAATGGTTCAAAAGAAATCTGACAAACCGAATTTGCAAAGGCTGCCTGTAGCGCAGGCTGCAGCGGCGTCTGCTTTTCCAATGCTGCCATCCCTTGGGGTTGGCACACTTGATTCATACATTGCTTACGTAAATCGCGTGCCAATGCTGAGCGCTGCAGAAGAGCTGCATCTGGCGCAGGAGTTTCGTCGCACTGAAAATGTAGACGCTGCTAAAACTTTAGTGCTCTCGCACTTGCGTCTAGTAGTTTCCGTAGCACGCCAATATCTTGGCTATGGCATTCCACACGCTGACTTAATTCAAGAAGGCAATATTGGCCTAATGAAAGCCGTCAAACGCTATGACCCAAATAATGGCGCACGTTTAGTCTCTTATGCAATCCACTGGATCAAAGCGGAAATCCATGAGTACATTCTCAAGAATTGGCGCTTAGTCAAAACGGCAACTACCAAAGCACAACGTAAATTGTTTTTTAACTTACGTAGCAATAAACCAACCTTAAGTGCTCTCACTCCCGGCGAAGTAGATGCATTAGCAAAAGCGCTTGATGTTAAAGGCTCGGATGTTAAAGAAATGGAAATGCGTCTTGCTGGCGGTGATATTGCACTTGAAGGCGATGACAGTAATGATGAGGCTGCATATGCACCAATCCAATGGCTTGCAGATAATAGCCAAGAGCCTACTGAGCGCATTGCTAGTGCAGAAGCTGACGCATTACAAGGTCCTAAATTAGATCAAGCCTTGATGGCCCTAGACGAGCGGAGCCGCAATATTGTTCAGTCTCGTTGGTTAGCAATGGATGCTGAGGGCAACGGCACCAAGACCTTACATGATCTCGCTAGTGAATATGGCATCTCTGCAGAGCGCGTTCGTCAAATTGAAACCGCGGCTCTTAAAAAGATGCGCGGCATGTTGCAAGCCCAAGCAGCTTAATACCCTGCTTTAATACCCTGCTTTAATTTAGCTCTCTTACTTTAGAAGTTCTTTCAAATCATGTGCCAAGGTCTCAGGACCTTGAGCATGTTTGATATAGAGACGAAGTCGGCCCTGGGGATCAAACGCGTAACTTCCAGCAGTGTGATCCATAGTGTAAGAACCTGGGCTAGTGCCTGCCACTTTCTTGTAATAAATCTTGAAGTCTTTAGTGACCTTTTCAAGCGCAGCCTCATCTGCGGGGCGCAAACCAAGGAAGCTTGGGTCAAACGAGGGGACGTATTGCTTAAGAATAGCTGCGGTATCACGCTCAGGATCAACCGTTACAAAGAGTACTTGTACCTTATCTGACTGCGGGCCCATCAATGTCATTACCTGCTGCATTTCCGTTAAGGTGCTTGGGCAAACATCGGGGCATTGGGTATACCCAAAGAACATCACGACAACCTTCCCTTTAAAGTCAGCCAAAGTCCTGACTTTGCCATCTGGATCCAAGAGACTAAAGTCCTTACCAAAAGCTGTGCCTCCAGTGATATCGATGTTTTTAAACTCAGGCTTTGGGCTACAAGCGGCCAATGTCATGAGAATGACAGCAATACAGCAAGTACGCAGAAAAGTGAATTTCATCTTAGAGGAGATAGTGGTCTATTAGTAGTGCCGGAAACAGCAATGACAAATAGGTGATGGAAAAGCGAAAGGTTTTCTTGGCTAAGGCATCACTATATGAGATAAAGAGTGCAATCACATAAGCCAAAAATATCAAGCCAAGAATGATCGCAGATACCAAATAGAATATACCGCTCATGCCATAAATATAAGGCAGCAAAGTTGCGGCTATTAAAATCAAGGTATATAGCAAAATGTTGAGCAAGGTAAAGCGCTCTCCATGAGTCACCGGTAGCATTGGCAATCCTGATTGCACATAGTCTTCGCGGCGATATAAAGCTAACGCCCAAAAATGGGGTGGTGTCCAAACAAAAATGATTAATACCAGTAACCATGCTTCGGCAGACAGCGTGTTAGTGACGGCAGCCCAGCCAAGTGCTGGCGGCATCGCACCAGATAGGCCGCCAATCACAATATTCTGCGGTGTTGCTGGCTTCAACAGCCAGGTATAAATCACGGCATAACCTACAAAGGTTGCGAGCGTAAGCCACATGGTTAAAGGGTTGCAGAAATTCCACAAAATAATCATTCCTAAAGAACCAAGAATGATTGAAAAAACAATAATGTGAAATGGTGTGACTTCACCTGTTGCAGAAGGACGCCATGCAGTGCGCTTCATCTTGGCGTCGACTGCCTGCTCAATCAAACAGTTCATTGCAAATGCTGCTCCTGCCAATAACCAAATCCCCACAATGCCGCCAAAGAGAACTGGGTAGGGAACCATGCCTGGGGTTGCTAGAAACATCCCAATGACTGCACAAAATACGGCGAGCTGGGTTACCCTGGGTTTTGTTAAAACCCAGTACTGGCGCCAACGCGGCATCGCCACTACTGCAGATGTTTTAGGTGTACTCATAATGACTTCCAAGAAGCCCAATAACTCATTCTGACTAAACAGAATACCAAAGCAGCAGAGCCTGCAGTATGTAATAAGGCTGCTAATAATGGCCATTGAAATACGATGTTCGAGATTCCAGTCAGAATCTGCAAAGCCAGCAAGCTAAATAAGAGTTTTGCAAACCGCTTGAGCCCTGGTATTGCTGGGGTTGCCAGTTGTAATGACTTCCAACCGAGAAACGAGAATACTACCAACACCAATATTGCAAATAAACGATGCGCCCAATGAATTGTCTGCAATGCGATTGGCGAAATAAACTCACCTTGTGCATTTAAACCGAGCTGTCGCCACAGGGTGAAGCCCTCAATCCAATTCGTTTCTGGCCATACTTCCCCCACGCAAGTCGGAAAA
>CALQED020000068.1 GCA_943329505.2 Polynucleobacter meluiroseus
CCGCGACTCGCAGCCTGCTCTTCTAAGCGATGCTCTAAGTAGTGAATGCTGGTACCGCCTTCCATAAAGTTCGGGTCGAGCATGAGTTCGCGGTGTAGCGGTACATTCGTGGTAATTCCATCAATCACCATCTCCGAAAGAGCGATTTGCATCCGGCGGATCGCTTGTTCGCGAGTATTGCCATAAGAAATCAACTTGCCAATCATGGAATCGTAGTTTGAGGGAACAACATAGCCCCTATAGGCATGTGAATCTACGCGAATACCAGGGCCACCCGGCATATGGAAAGAGCCAATTTTGCCTGGGCTTGGGGTGAACTTAAATGGGTCTTCTGCATTGAGACGGCATTCAATCGCATGACCGCGGAAAACGATGTCTTTTTGGCGATAAGCCAATTTAAGGCCAGCGGCAATACGAATTTGTTCTTGAACGATATCAACGCCGGTAATCATTTCAGTGACGGGATGTTCAACTTGAACACGGGTATTCATCTCAATAAAGAAGAATTCGCCATCCTCATAAAGGAACTCAAAAGTACCTGCGCCACGGTAAGCCATTTTTCGACAGGCTTCTGCGCAGCGTTCACCAACTTTAGCGATCAAGCGGCGATCAATACCTGGGGCAGGTGCTTCTTCAATGACTTTTTGGTGGCGGCGCTGCATAGAGCAATCACGTTCACCTAACCAAATGGCATTGCCATGAGTATCTGCCAGCACCTGAATCTCGACATGGCGAGGTTTTTCTAAAAACTTCTCCATATAAACTTCTGGGTTGCCAAATGCGCGACCCGCCTCTTCACGAGTCATATTGACTGCATTAATGAGAGCCGCTTCTGTGTGCACAACCCGCATACCGCGTCCACCACCACCACCAGCAGCCTTAATGATGACTGGATAACCCACTTTTTTAGCAGTAGCAATAATTTCTTTTGGATTATCAGGTAAGGCGCCTTCAGATCCAGGAACACAAGGAACGCCTGCTTTAATCATCGCGCGTTTAGCGGAGACCTTATCACCCATTAAGCGGATTGTTTCAGCTTTAGGGCCGATGAAGGCAAAGCCAGATTTCTCAACGCGTTCAGCAAAGTCAGCATTCTCAGAGAGAAAGCCATAGCCAGGATGGATGGCTTCCGCATCAGTCACCTCAGCTGCAGAAATAATCGCAGGCATATTGAGATAGCTGAGTGGCGAAGGCGCTGGGCCGATACACACGGCCTCATCAGCAAGCTTCACATACTTAGCTTCTTTGTCTGCAGTGGAATAGACCACTACAGTTTTAATTCCCAACTCGCGGCATGCGCGTTGGATGCGGAGAGCAATTTCTCCCCGATTGGCAATCAGAATCTTATCGAACATGTCGGCTCTGAGTTAGGTAAAAAGGATGGAGAAGAACAGTCGTGAAATTAAGCAATGACAAATAGGGGCTGATCAAACTCAACACCCTGGCCGTTTTCGCAAAGAATTTCTTTAATCACCCCAGCTTGTTCTGATTCGATTTCATTGAGCAGTTTCATGGCTTCAATAATGCAAAGTGTTTGGCCAACTTTTACTGTGTCGCCTACTTTGACGAAATTTGGCGATTCTGGATTTGGGGCGCGATAGAAAGTGCCCACCATTGGTGAGCGTGCAATAAAGCCAGTTTCTGCTGCGGGCGCCTCAGTAGCTGGAGTAGCGCTGACCGGTGGAGCAGCAGGTGCAGCCTGCATTATTGGCGCGGGAACAATATGGGCATGAGCGCTCTGCCCACTCGGTGTTGGAGAGCCACCATTCACAATACGAACACGGTCTTCACCTTCATTCACCTCTAATTCAGAAATACCTGATTCAGAAACGAGATCGATCAAGGTTTTGAGTTTTCTTAGGTCCATATGGGTGCGTCCTCTTTGAAATTCTTTAAATAAGCTTATTTTTGTAAACGGGCTATTGCAGCTTGGAGTGCTAACTCGTAACCAATTGCGCCAAGACCACAAATGACGCCAGTAGCAATATCGGATAAATAAGAATGTTTACGAAACTCTTCACGTTGATGAATGTTTGATAAATGCACTTCGGTAAAAGGGATGGCTACGCCAGCCAAAACATCGCGCAGCGCAACACTCGTATGGGTGAAGCCGCCTGGATTAATGATGATGAAATCGACCCCATCTTGTTTGGCTTTTTGAATGCGGTCAATTAACTCGCCCTCATGATTGCTTTGATAAGTGCTTAATTCGACTGACTGGGCTTTGGCAAGTTCGCCCAGTTTTTGGTGAATATCTTCAAGGGTTGTTTTCCCATAAACCTCGGGTTCACGGGTGCCCAAGAGATTGAGATTAGGCCCTTGTATGACGAGAATTGAAGCTTTTTTAGACATAAATCCCTATTTTTAGAGGCAGTTAGGTGTCAATTATTAAATTTAGCTCTTAGCCGCTCTTACAACTTCATGCTTGCCTGCTATGAAGGCAAAGTATACCTTTACAAAGCTATGGAAGTTCTGAAAATCAGGGCATTTAAAATGTCATTACCCTTAAATTGATGGCTAAATGATGAAAATAATAGGCTATGTTGCCTCATTATTAGGCAGTATAGCCTTGAATTTTTTATTCAAAAGTCGTTAAAAAATCTCATAATGCTGAATTAATAGCCTTTCTGAGCTCTTCTTCGCTTATTTTCCCTAGTTTGGTAAAAATAGCCTTTCCCTTTGAATTGATGATAACGGTATAAGGCAGGGCGCCTTGCGCGTTGCCCATCTGCTTGGCAAGATTGCTACCCTCTAAGCCACCAATGACAATTGGATAGGAAACAGGGGTTTTTAGAAGAAATTCGCGTATGTTAGAGGGTGAATCAATTCCGATACCAACAATTAATACATTTTTAGTGGCATATTCTTGCGCAATTTTGTCTAAAGTAGGCATTTCTTCTACACAAGGAGGGCACCAGGAGGCCCAAAAGTTCACAATCAGTACTTTTTGACGCCAATTTTCAGAATTTACAGATTTACCATCGGGGGTTTGCCAAGAATTGGCAAAAAAGGCTTTGATGGAGGGGTCGCTTGCTAGGCCCGTTTGCGAAATCCACTGCGATGAAAAGACTCCGGCAAGAAGTGCCAAAACACTAATTCCGCTGATCATGATCCACTGTCTTCGGTTCACTGCAACTCCTTCGCTAAAATTCGCTAATGCATATACATATCTTGGGCATTTGCGGTACTTTTATGGGCGGCATTGCCGCAATCGCTCGGCAAGCCGGACATCGTGTAACAGGTTGTGACGCCAACGTGTATCCACCAATGAGCACCCAGCTTGAGGCTCAAGGCATTGAACTCATCGAAGGATTTTCAACAGACCAATTATTGCAGTTTGAGACCATGCCTGATTTATTTGTGATTGGCAATGTGGTTTCTCGTGGCAATCCTTTAATGGAAGCCATTCTGAACCAAGGGCTTGCTTATATCTCCGGCCCACAATGGCTTGGGGAACAAGTTTTGTACGGTCGCCATGTTTTGGCGGTTGCCGGTACGCATGGGAAGACCACCACTGCAGCCATGCTCACCTGGATCTTGGAATTTAACGGTTATAAACCTGGATATTTGATTGGTGGCGTTCCGCTCAATTTCACAGTGTCAGCCCGATTGGGTGAAAGCAAATATTTTGTGATTGAGGCCGATGAATATGACACTGCCTTCTTCGATAAGCGCAGTAAGTTCGTTCACTATAGACCACGCACTGCTTTATTAAATAACTTGGAGTTTGATCACGCTGATATTTTTGCAGATCTTGCTGCAATTGAAACCCAGTTTCATCATTTAGTGCGCACTGTGCCAAGCGATGGTCTATTAGTTGTCAATGGTACAGAGCCAGCATTAGAGCGGGTTGTCACCCGTGGCGCTTGGGCACCGGTAGAGCGCTTTGGTCAAGACTCTAATAACGAATGGTCCTTAGTTTCCCAAGAGGGTGATGGCTTCATTGTGCTCAAGTCAGGTAAAGAAGTGGCGACCGTTCGGTGGGCACCAGATTCTGGCGTGATGGGAACACACAATCAACTGAATGCACTTGCGGCGATTGCATCTGCAAATCACATTGGCATTGCACCCAAAGATTCAGCGCGCGCCTTGGCAGAATTTAAAAACGTGAAGCGCCGTCTAGAAACGATTGGTGTTGCAAATGGCATGACGGTATACGACGATTTTGCGCATCATCCAACAGCGATTGCGACAACGCTGGATGGTTTGCGTCGTCGGGTGGGCAAGGCTCGTATTCTGGCAGTATTAGAACCTCGCTCTAATACGATGAAGTTAGGAGTGATGAAGGCGCAACTGCCAGAGAGCTTGCATCAGGCTGATAAGGTCTTTGCTTATGGCGCCAATAGCGGTAAAGAATCTTTGGGTTGGGATTTGGCTGAAGTCTTGTCTCCACTCAATACAACGGAAGCTAGAAAAGCAGATACCTTCGATGATCTTGGTACATTAGTTAGCGCTGTAGCCAAAGAAGCAAAACCAGGAGATCACATTCTTGTGATGAGTAATGGTGGTTTTGGCGGCGTCCATCAAAAAATATTAAAAGCGATATCTGTCTAATACGGCTTAATGCAACTCAATAAATCAATACTGAAAGCAAAATATGGGTAATCGATTAAAAGACAAAGTAGCTATTGTTACTGGGGCAGCAAAAGGGATTGGTTTTGCAACTGCCCAGCGCTTTGCACAAGAGGGTGCGAAGGTCATTGTTGCCGATATCAATCTTGAGGCGGTGAAGGTGGCTGTAGCCCAAATCCCAAATGCTGAAGGACATGCCATGAATGTTACTGATCGCGCGAGCATACAAGCTGTTGTAGATCAAGTCATGCAAAAACACGGTCGCATTGATATCTTAGTAAATAATGCTGGCATTACTCAAGATGCTCGCTTGATTAAGATGACTGAAGCGCAATTCGATACCGTCATTGATGTCAATCTTAAAGGGGTATTTAACTGTACCCAGCTGATCGTGCCGCATATGCTCGAAGCAGGCTCTGGTGCCATTGTGAATGCCTCTAGTGTGGTGGGTTTGTATGGCAACTTTGGCCAAACCAATTATTCAGCGACAAAGTTCGGCGTGATTGGCTTTACCAAGACATGGGCGCGTGAGCTGGGACCTAAAGGCATTCGGGTCAATGCAGTGTGTCCAGGTTTTATTGCAACGGAGATGGTTAAAGCCATGCCAGAAAACATTTTGCAAGACATTGAGCGTCGCAGTTGGTTGGGTCGCTTGGGTACGCCTGAAGAAATGGCTAATGTGTATTTATTCTTAGCTAGTGATGAAGCGAGCTATGTTAATGGCGTGGCATTAGAAGCTAGCGGTGGGATTTCTCTCTAAGTATGAATCTTTTATACGAAGAGGGTGGCGATATCAAAATCGCTACCGTACAGTCTGCAACAGGAACAGGCGACACCGAATCCTGGCAGGCTACCAGTCTTTCAGGTAAGAAGATCAAGCTCAAGGCGAAAGAGGTTTGGTTGCGCTTTGAAAAGCCGGCAGCGCAAGCGGTGATGGATGGGGCGCTAGTTTTATCCAAAGATATTGATTTGCAATTACTCTGGGACTGCGCTCCTGAAGAAGAGTTTGGCTTAGTGGACGTTTCGCTTGAGTACTTTGGTGCTCAAGCAAGCATTACTCAGCAAGTTGCTTTAGCCATTGCTTTACAAGGCGCCCCAGTCTTTTTTCGGCGCAAAGGTCGTGGGCGATTTCAAAGAGCGCCACTGGAGCAATTACAGGCTGGCTTGGCTGCGCTTGATCGTAAACAAAAAGAGTTAGAGCAACAGTCGTTTTGGCAGCAAGAGTTAGTCACAGGCGTATTTCCTGAAGCATTGAAGTCGTCTACCAAGCAGCTACTTTTTTCTCCAGATAAAAATACTTCTGCCTATAAGGCTTTGATTGCTGCTTGTTCGCAGACGGGTGAATCTCCTGCGCAATTAATGATCCGTTGTGGCGCGATTGATTCTCCATTGGCATATCACCAAGGCCTATTCTTGAGGGCGCACTTCCCGAATGGCGCCATGCATCATGCCAATATTGGCGTTGATCCGGCCACCTATGATGCGGCGATTACAGATCTACCTTTAGCTGAGGTGAAAGCATTCTCGATTGATGATTCAGGAACTACCGAGATTGATGATGCACTTTCGGTTACGGAGCTCGATGAAGGAGGTCATCGCATCGGTATTCATATTGCAGCGCCGGGCTTGGCAATCGTAAAAGACGATCCATTAGATCAAGTTGCTCGCAACCGCATGTCTACCGTTTATTTCCCTGGCGACAAAATTACGATGTTGCCAGATTCAGTCATTGAACAATTTTCCTTGGATGAGGGCGCGGCTAGGCCGGCATTATCAATTTATGTAGAGCTTGATAACGATGGGGTTATCAGGCCGAATACTTTGCAAATGCGTGCAGAGATGGTACCGATGGCTGCCAATCTTCGTCTCGAGGATCTTGAGCATCTAGTGAACGAGGAGAGCTTGGCTGATGCAGGCGTTAGCTACCCATATCAAAAAGAGCTAGCTATTTTGTGGCGTGCTGCAAAACTCTTGCATGCAGGGCGACAAGAAAAAC
>CALQED020000069.1 GCA_943329505.2 Polynucleobacter meluiroseus
CCTTAAACAACTCAGCAGTTACCCCGCCCATGCCCACCAAGATCGCCGTACCCAAGGGATCGCGATGCATACCCACCATAAACTCCAAACCACCAGTAGCCATCTCCTGCACTAAAAATTCAGTAATCGTCGAGCCAGATTTCAGCTTCACTTCGCTAGCCATAGTGCCAATTCTGCTAGGCACTTCTGCAATAGAAACATTGAGTGCCACGCCACCAACTTCGGTCTTGTGGGTAATCTCATGCGACAAAATCTTGATGACCAGCTTTTGACCAAAATCTTGAACAGCATCTAAGTTTGGATTGATGGCCGCTACTACCGCCTCACGCACGCTAGGGATGCCAAAGGCTGAAAACAAATTCTTGGCTTGATACTCATTGAGCGAACCATGTAATGAGGCAATATCGAAATTCTGAGGAAGCTGTGCTTTTGCCCCATCAGGGAACCTCTCATTTTTTAAGCGACTAGCGTGCAACATACTAGTTAAAGCAACGCTACAACTTTCAGGTTGAGAAAATGCGGGCACACCAAGCTTAGTCATGAGTGCGCCTGCGATGGGAGCATGGGGGCTCACATAGGCAATTACAGGCTTATCACTACCTTGCATCGAATCGCGAGCAGCGCCGGCCATGAGATCTGGCATCGACAAACTCGAGGAGCCCAAAATCAGGATTAAGGCATCGTAGCTAGGGCTATCTAGTAAAGCACTGATAGCGCCTCGCAATAAATCAGGCTGCAATCCTGCCAAAGTCACATCAATCGGATTGCGATCTAAAACCGCTTGATCGCCAGGCTGTAGGGCACGCAAACGTGCGGCAGTTGCCTCATCTGGGACTGGCGTTTCAAAGCCCCACTCACCCAAGCTATCTGCCACCAAAGTTCCCGCACCACCAGTCGAAGTAAGAATGGCGACACGCTTTCCTTTGAGAATGCGGCCGGAAGACAAGCCAGCCGGAATGTCTAAAAATTCTGAGAAGGTTTTGGCACGAATAATGCCGGTTTGCTCAAATAAGGCGTCATACATTTTGTCAGCACCGGCCAAAGCGCCCGTATGAGAAATAGCCGCTTTGATACCAGCTTCCGACTTGCCAACCTTATAAACCACAATCGGCTTACCAGCCTGCCTTGCCCGTAATGCAGCAGCACGAAATTGTTCAGGATGGCGAATGCTTTCGATATAGAGCACGATCACCTTAGTGCTCGGATCTTCTACTAAGTAATCGACAAAGTCAGCCAAACTCAGGTCTGCTTCATTGCTGGTCGATACTAATTTAGATAAACCTACTCCACATGCTGTAGCGCGTGACAATAAAGAACCTAAAATTCCTCCGCTCTGAGATATCACGCTGACAGAACCTTTTGGAAACTCGTCCATCTCGAGAGCGCTACTGGGCGATAAAGGAATGTCATCAGTAACATTGACCATACCGATAGTGTTAGGGCCCAGAATACGCATCTTGCCTGCAGCAACAAGCAATTGCTCTTGCCGCTTGAGCCCTTCAGGACCGTGCTCAGCAAATCCGCTAGTCAGTACGATCGCTGCAGGCACACCAAGAGCAGCAAGTTCTTTCACTGCACTTTGCACTTTATCGGTGCCAACCATAATGAGCGCGACATCAGGCGCTTCTGGCAAAGAAGCAATGTCTGGATAACACTTTAAGCCCGAAATTTCTTCTACACGAGGATTGACTGGATAAATACGACCTTTGAAATGGTGTTTCTGCAAGTAGGCAATCGGCCTTCCAGCAGTCTTCTTGGGGTCTGTCGATGCACCAATGACCGCAATACTGCTGGGTTCCATCAGTTTTTGAATTGCCTTACTCATTGATCTGCCTTGTACAGGATTGATTTAATTATTTATTAGCTTTGGCAGCAGCTGCTTTTTCTAAGAACGCCATCACTGCATCGCGGTGTTCGGTGCTGGTATAGCAAATTCCCTGTGCTTGACTACCTTGGGAAAATATTTGCGCCGCACTAGTTTCAAAGGTTTGGTTGAGAATGGTTTTGCCTAAAGCCAGGGCGGTAGCCGAACCTTTACTAAGCTCTTTTGCCCACGCTTGCGCATCAGTAACTAAAGATTCTGACTTGCTGACTCTATCTACGAGCCCAATTGCAACAGCTTCTTCAAGCTCTACTTTTCTACCAGAAAAAATGAGCTCTTTTGCTTTTACCAGGCCCACACGTCTTGGCAAGAAATACATACCACCGCCATCGGGAATAATGCCGCGATGAATATAAGACCAAGTGAAATTGGCATGTTCGTTAGCCACAATAAAATCACAGGCCAATGCGGTATCAGCACCTAGGCCAGATGCTGAACCATTAACGGCTGCAATGGTCGGCTTGGGCATAGTGTGCAACAAGGAAATCGCATGATGTACCCGCTGTTGGCGATGCCAGCCGTTATAGGCAACCTCGCCAGCAGGTGCCTGCATACGCTTTTCCATGCCGGCAATATCTCCACCCGCACAAAAACCTTTGCCATTTCCTGTTAATACCAGCGCCCGAATAGCCTTATCTGCTGCCACCCTTTCGAGGGCCTCAATCAATTCAGTGCGCATGTCATCGCTCATGGCATTGCGCTTTTCCGGTCTATTGAGATATAGGGTGGCAATGCCCTCTTCAGTTTTTAATTCAATGAATTTAGAAGTCATACTGATTCCCTTGGGAAATGGATTCTGGAAAGTAGTCTAAGGAACTAGTCTGGTGCGATGTTGGCGCTTTTAATCACCGCACGCCAACGCAACTCTTCCGCCTTAACAAACTTAGCGAAATCTTCTGGGCTACCCGTTTTAATCATTAAGCCCTCGCTCTCTACCCGAGTTTTAAAAGCCTGTGTTTGAGCAGCCTTTTTAATAGAGGCGTTGAGTTTATTAATGACGCTCGGAGGAGTTCCTGCAGGAGCGTAGTAGCCATACCAACTTCCTGCTGAGTATCCTGGTACCCCGCTTTCAGCAACAGTAGGCAACTTAGCCAACTGTGGCGTAGTCGAGCGTGCTGGTGTTGTCACTGCAAGCGCGCGTAATTTTCCTGAATCAACCAAGCTACCTACTGCAGAAGCAGTGGCAAACATCACATCAACTTGACCACCAATGACATCCGTTAAGGCTGGTCCAGCACCTTTATAAGGTACATGAGTCAGTTTCGTACCTGCTAAAGAATTGAATAACTCTCCCGCAAGATGCGCTGAAGTGCCGCCGCCTTGTGAGGCATAAGATAGTTTTCCAGGGTTCGCTTTTGCATCGAGTAAAAATTCTTGAAATGTTTTGTAGGGGCTCTCTGCTGAAACTACTACGACATTCGGAGAAACGCCAACCAAGATCACTGGTGCAAAGTCTTTATCTTGGGAATAAGGTAACTTCGTTTTTAAGCTTGGATTAACCGCGTGTGCAAGTGTAGCCACCACTAAGGTGTAACCATCGGCTGGACTTTTTGCCAATGCCTCTGTTCCAACCATGGTGCTACCACCGGGTTTGTTATCGATCACAATAGGCTGGCCCAAGTCATCAGACATCGCCACTCCCAAGGTTCTCGCCACTAAATCTGTACCACCGCCAGGAGAAAAAGGAACAATGACTTTAATCGGCTTATCAGGGTAGGCAGCGAGTGCGCTAGAGCCCAGCAAGGCCAAAAATAAGCCGCTGATGACAGTAAGGCGTTTCATGATCAAGGGAAAAGAAAACACAGCAATCTCCAGAGGGTTTTGATATTAGGTAAGGAAGAAGTATCCCCCATCCCTACTGGGAATGTATGGTCTAATTCCACTAGATGGAATCCAGTAGACCCACCTCCAAACTCAATCGCTCCCTAGAGAGGGGGATGGAGATTTTGCGCTGTTTTAAGCCTGGCATGAACTTGCTTGGTAATAGCGAAATTGCCGAGCGGACTGGCTTACCCCCTTCCACCATTAGTCGACTGACCCAAACCTTAGTGCTAGCTGGATTTTTAGAGCACGACAAACAACGCTCTGCTTATCGCCTAGCACCAACTGTCTTAAGTCTTGGTCATGCTTATAAAACGAGCTCGAATGAATTAAAGATTGCTGAACCACTTATGCGTCAGGCATCTGAAAAACATAAACTGAATGTGGGCCTGGCAGTAGCGGATCGTCTTGATATGGTCTATCTTGAATCGGTTCGCTACAACAAGAATGTAGCCTTGCGTGCGGTAGCAGCTGGACAACGTGTGCCGATCGAGAGAACCTCCTTGGGGCTGGCATGGATTGCCCGCCTCGATGCTCAGTCACAAGAAAATATTCTGAACGATTTAAGAAAACAAAAAATCAAAAATTGGGCTGCGATTGAAAAAGATATTCGCCAAGCGATTGCATCAATTGAAAAGAAATCTTATTGCCAGGCATCATGGCTTCCCGAGATTTCCGCAATCTCCACTACCGTAAGCCTGCCTCAGGGGCGCTTCGCTTCCTTAAACTTTAGCTCCCCTGCAGAAAGCAACTTAAATAAGGTGCTTGAGGCCTATTCTGTTCATCTCCTAGAATTAAGGGATAAGATCGAAGCTGAGATAAAGCAATGACCCCCTTCAAAATAGACCCCATCCTTGACGCCGATCTGCAGTGATTAAACGAAAACCTTCCGGCAAAACACACAGCCCTGAGGGGTTGCTAGCCCCCTTAAGGCATAAAGTTTTTCGCTCGCTATGGTTTGTTTGGCTAACAGCCAATATTTGTATGTGGATGAATGATGTAGCTGCAGCATGGACAATGGCCTCATTGACTCAATCTGCAATGCTCATTGCATTGGTTCAAACTGCATCCAGCCTGCCAGTTTTATTGTTAGGCGTCCCTAGTGGTGCACTAGCTGACATTATTAATCGCAAGCAATACTTTTTCTTTGCACAAATGTGGCTTGCGGTAAATGCAACTGCACTAACCCTCATCACAGTCGCTGGAGCTCTGAATCCATATTTATTATTGTTTCTCACTTTTACGAATGGCATTGGTTTAGCGATGCGCTGGCCCATCTTTGCCGCCATCGTTCCCGAAGTGGTCCCTCGAGAAACACTTTCATCGGCTCTTGCACTCAATGCCATAGCCATGAATACCTCACGCATTATTGGCCCCCTTACCGCCGGCGCGATTATTGCCGCAGCGGGTAGCAAATATGTATTCGTTTTGAATATGATCCTCTCAGTGATTGCCATGGTAGTGGTAATGCGCTGGAAATATCAAGGTTATGTCAGCACCTTACCAGGTGAGCGTTTTGTTGGTGCGATGCGAGTAGGAATGCAATACATCTGGCAATCTAGTCGTATGAAAAATATTATTTTGCGGGCGTTTTTATTTTTCTTTCAATCTACCGGTTTAATTGCCTTACTTCCAGTGATTACTAAAGAGCACTTTGGGGGTGATGCTGATACATTCACTCTGCTACTCGCATGCCTTGGACTGGGCGCAATCATTGCGGGCACTCGCTTACCTTATTTGAAGAAGCGCTTCGATCTTGGCGATCTAATGAACTATGGCCTCATCGTTTTAAGCCTGGCAACCACCGGCGTAGTCTTGGCAGAAAATCTTTGGCTAGCATCTGCTTTGATGATGGTTTGTGGTGCAGCCTGGATCTCTTTTGCAAACTCCCTGACTAATTCAGCGCAACTCACACTACCGGGATGGGTACGTGCGCGCGGTATGTCTATTTATCAAATGGGTCTTATGGGTGGTAGCGCCTCGGGCGCAGCCGTCTGGGGGATCCTTGCCGACGAATTTGGTGTTGTTATCAGTATTGTGTTGAGCTCAATATTTGGATTGCTGGTAGTTTTTTTAGTGCGCAGACATCGGATTGATAATCACCCGCTAGAAGATTTAAGTCCTGTATGCCCAATTGAGCGTCCCCTCCATACTCCTGATATTGATTTACACGCTGGCCCCGTAATCATCTCCATTGAATATAAAACGCTTCCAGAGAAGGCTGATGAGTTTAAAAAACTCATGGCTAAAGCCAGAAAATCACGCCTAAGACAAGGCGCACTTTCATGGAGCCTGTTTCAAGATACAGAACACCCTGGAAAATTTGTCGAAGACTATGTTTTTGAAACCTGGGCGGATTATTTACGTAGATTTGACCGCTTCACAGCCGAGGATCTCAAAATGCAAGAGGAGCGTCATCGCTACCATATTGATGCGCAACCGCCCAAAATTACGAGACGCGTAGCCGCTACCATCAAGGATTAATCTCGCTTTATTCCTGACGCCCAAGTTCCTAGATGGTTTATGTGTGCTTGACTATGCCACCTGCAACTAAACCATTAATTTCATCTTGACCGTATCCAAGCTCAGTCAAAATTTCTTGGGTTTGCTCACCCGCTTTTGGTGGATTAAGACGTACGCCCAATCTTTCACCATTCATCATCAAGGGCATTAAGGGAGCAGCGGTTTGAGTACCCGCATTTGGCCCATCCGTCAGAGTAATAGGCGCTAATCCGCCTGTCGCAATCAGATGGGGATCATCAAATAACTCTTCTGGTTTGGTAATCGGAGCGAAAGGTAGGCCATGATCCTCAAAAATCTGCGCCACTTCTTTTGCAGAATAGTCAGCCAACCTTTTTTTA
>CALQED020000070.1 GCA_943329505.2 Polynucleobacter meluiroseus
AACCCGCATTTAGTCGCCGAATAGAGAAGTTGGAGACGAGCTTGGGTGTTAAGTTGATTGACCGCGATACCCGTAAGATGGAGCTCACCTCAATTGGCCGTGATTTTGCAAAAAAAGCAAAGCATCTTCTAGAGGGATTGGATGAAGTCCTCTTGGGTATTCAAGGGGTTGGGGTTGGGCGCATGGGCGAGGTTACGATCGCCTGCGTCCCTTCTGCAGTGTATTACTTCTTGCCCCAAGTCTTACGGAAGTACCATGAAAATTTCCCCCAAATTCGCATCAAAATTCACGATGCTAGTGCCAACGAAGTTTTATCAATAGTCGCTAGTGGTGAAGCTGATTTTGGGGTGAATTTTGTTGGTAGTGATGAATCAAATATTGAATTTAAGACTATTTTTGAAGAGCGCTTTGTTGTGGCGTGTCGAAAAGATCATCCTTTAAGCAAGAAGAAAAAATTGACCTGGGAAGAAGTGAGTCAATACGACTTTATGTCCGTTTCAAAGTCCTCTGGAAATCGTATGTTGATTGATCTTGCGCTAGCTGGAAAATCACAGGCACCGAAAATCATCTATGAGGCTCAGCACGTAACAACCTTGCTCGGTATGGTAGAGGCGGGAATGGGTATTGCTGTAGTGCCTTCCTTATCAATGCCTAATAAAGATCACCCAGTACTTGCTAGTATCCCGCTCTTTGAGCCAGTAGTTTCAAGGCGGATTGGTTTGATTAAAAAAAGAGGTCGCAGTCTTCCACCTGCAGCAGAGAAGCTCTATGAGCTATTATTGGCTTTAACCAGTAGGGCGTAGAAGTTCTCGTGACTATTAGTCAACAGACTGGTTTGCTTTTAGTTTTTTCCGAATAGACGCTTCTAATGGTATTGAGTTCAGATCTGGCTCAAGGGCTTCGCGCTCATCAAACACAAAACAGCTACCTTGATAGTGGGCCTGTCCAACTTCTTCAAAGTACTTCAAGATGCCACCCTCGAGTTGATAACTGTGCTGCATACCAATTTCTCGCATATATAAGCCTGATTTTTCGCAACGGATACCGCCCGTACAAAAACTGACTAAGGTTTTATCCATTAATGTTTCTTTATGCGCAGAAATGGCTGCTGGAAATTCAGTAAATTTTTCAATATTGAAGTGAAGTGCATTTTCAAAAGTGCCGTATTCAACTTCAAATGCATTGCGCGTATCTACCATGACTACAGGGCGTCCTAGATCATCAGTACCCCGGTCAAGCCACTCCTGCAATTTCTTTGGAGAAATGAAATTCGCCCGACCCTCTTCCGGACGAATCGCTGGATGATTCATGCGAATAATTTCATTCTTGAGTTTGATGAGCATTTTTTTAAATGGCTGCTCATCTGACCAACTCTCTTTTGCTTGAATGGGCGCAAAGCGAGGATCGGCACGAAGCCAATCCAGAAATCCTCGTAGGGCATCAGTTTTGCCAGCAAGAAACAGATTAATACCTTCACCAGTCAGTAAAATCGTACCTTTGAGTTCTCGAGTGTTGCATTCATCGAGCATTTTGGCGCGTAGCTCTGGCAGACCGTCTAGGCTGACAAATAAATAGGCGGCAATATTTAAAATCGACTTCATGTTTTCTCTCTTCAAGCTACCCCAGCATTATCGGGCAAGTAGGGCTCGGGGGTGGTAATCTTGAGGTCTTATTCAAAGGAGACAATCCATGCTGGATTTAGTAAAAATGGCCAAAAGAGCCACGCAGAAAGCCCTATTTGGGGCTTTATTGCTCTTGGGCGTCAGTGGCCTTACTGTGGCCCAAACTGCAGGATCAGGGGCTTGGCCAACGCAAAAACCGATTCGTTTTATTGCTGTTTTTCCGCCCGGTGGATCAGTTGATCAGGTCGCACGTATTTTGGCCCCTGCCTTACAGGCCGAGCTAAAACAAAATGTGATCGTAGAAAACATTGGGGGTGCTTCAGGTGTCATTGGCACTGCTGCGATGACCCGTTCTGATCCAGATGGCTATACCTTCGCAGTCGTCTTTGATACGCACGGAGTAAATCCAAGCCTGAAAGATAAACTGCCCTACGACACGATTAAAGATATTGCGCCGGTGATTTTGGTGGGAACTTCACCCATGGTTTTAGTAGCCAGTAAAAATTCGGGTATCACTAGCTTTAAGCAGCTGGCTGAAATGTCTAAAGCTGGCAAACCATTTAGCTATGGATCTATTGGTATCGGCAGTCTTGGGCACTTGGCCATGGCACGTCTAGCAAAGCAAGCAGGGTTTGATTGGAATCACATTCCTTATCGTGGCGGCGGCCCTTTGATGCAAGATGCTCTAGGTGGTCAGGTGCAATTGGCTGTAGGCTCTGAGTTCTTGGTAAAGCCCCATATTGATAGCGGTAGTGTGATCCCGTTAGTGATTACTACAGCCAAGAGATCTCCAGCTTTGCCAAATGTTCCAACGATTGCGGAAAGTGGCTTCCCTGGATTTAGCGCACCAGCATGGTGGGCTGTATTGGCCCCAGGTAAAACGCCCCCTGCAATTGTGGATGCGATGAATAAGGCTTTAAATACAGCGTTGAAAAGCCCAGCACTTTCTGAGAAATTAAAATCTCAAGGCATTGAAATTGTTGGCGGCACTCCTGAAACTGCTCGGGAATTTATCGGCAAACAAATTGGTATCTGGGGTAAGTTTGTCATTGAAAATAATATTAAAGAAACAGGTCAATAGAAAGTATTTATGTCTGAACGTTTAATTCCTTATCAGCCAATGGATTTAGCTGAACCCGCTGAGTTAGTAGCTGCGATTCGTAAACGCCGTGGTGGACAATTCATTAATTTAGATCGCATGCTTTTGCATAGCGTACCCATTGCCGAAGGTTGGAATCACTTCATCGGAGAGATTCGAAACAATCTCTCTTTGGATCCTAAGTTACGTGAATTAGCCATGTGTGGCGTTGCTGTGTTGAACGGTGCTGAATATGAGTTCTTTCATCATGCGCCGCCTTTTAAAAAAGCGGGTGGCACAGAAGAGCAGGTTCAGGCATTACGTTTAATTGGCCAACCTGACTTTCCCAGAAATATATTTTCTTCGGTCGAGAATGATGCGGCAGATCTGACCTTCCAGATGACACGCAATATTCAGGTGAATCCTGATTTGATGAAGCGCTTGCAAACGGCGTTGGGTAGTACAGATACGGTGGAGTTAGTCTCAGTCATTGCTGCCTACAATATGGTGTCACGATTCTTGATCGCTTTAGACGTGAATCCTGAAGATCATCCCCCAGCCTAATGAACAACAGAAAACCCTGAAGATGATCCGCAATATTCAAACCATCATTCCGGGTATTGCTACTTCTGATGGCGCAGGCGTAAAGCTGCGCCGGAGTTTGGGTGGTCACCAACAGGCTAGATTAGATCCATTCCTGATGCTCGATGAGTTTTCCTCAAATGATCCCAATGACTATGTTGCTGGTTTCCCAGCCCATCCTCATCGAGGCTTTGAGACAGTGACCTATATGCTGGAAGGCCATATGTTGCATGAGGACCACCTTGGTAATCAAGGGCATCTCAAAACAGGTGGCGTGCAGTGGATGACAGCTGGGCGCGGAATTATTCATTCAGAAATGCCTCAACAAGTCAGTGGCGCTATGCGTGGCTTTCAATTGTGGATTAATTTGCCTGCCAATGAAAAAATGAAAGCTGCAGGATATTTAGATATTCAGGAAGAAAATATTCTAAAGCTATCCCTAGTCAATGGCAGTTTAGTAAAAGTGATTGCTGGCTTGTTTAAGAATGAGAGCGATGTGATTGTTGGCCCCATACAAGGCATTACTACTTCACCTCTATTTTTGGATGTGCATTTACCACCTAATACAGAATTTGAACATCACATCTCCAAACAGCTGAATGCTTTTATTTATGTTTACGAAGGTGAGCTTGAAGTAGGTAATCCAATGAGGGCGGTGCCAAAGCAAGCTGCCATCGTACTGGATGAGGGTGATTTTTTGAAAGTGAAAGCTGGGGCAGTTGGCGCCCAATTCATCGTACTCGCAGCCTTACCTTTACACGAACCCATAGTGCAGCACGGCCCCTTTGTCATGAATACTCGTGCCGAGATTGAGCAGGCCATTGACGATTATCAAAACAATCGCTTTGTGACGTTGTGAATGAAACATTCGTGATGATCCATTGGGAAGAGGGTGGGAAAGCCTGCTCTGCGAAATGGCATTCAGAGAATGGCATCGCTCCCCATAAAAAAGTACAAATTGGTGACGATACGCTAACGGCAGATATTGCCTATCGTTTAGCTTGCGAGGGCACTGCAATCCTCTATCAGGGCGATTTTCAGAATGCACGCCAGTTACTGCAAGCGTTGATTAGAAGAGTTGATAAGCCTTCCAAGAAATCTACTAGAGCCGATAGAGTGGCAAAAGAGAAAACCAAAAGTCCTTTGGATGCTTTTAATCTTCACCGGCTCTCTCAATCACAGCGCGCCCGTGTTTTGGGAATGGTGCTAATTCCCATCAATGCTGATCACAGTATTTCATTAAGGCGTGCGCCAGATGTTGCTCAGGCCTGTCTTGAGGCTTATGGCGTGCAGGGTGAGCCTTACGTCATCTCCCTCCGTGAATTATTGGGCGTCATTAGCGCTCACGAGTGGCGCAAAAAAGGCGTTCCGGTTTTGGCCAGGGATGACGAAGAGATTCGTATTCATCCACACTACGGTGTATTTTCACCGATTCGTGGGGAATATATCGAGCTAGTACTGAAAGCACCATTACCAAGCGCTCTTGAACAAAGCTCCATTGCTTTTGATATTGGGACTGGTACCGGCGTCCTATCAGTGGTGCTTGCCATGCGAAATATCAATAAGATTGTGGCAACCGACCTAGATGATCGTGCAATCACTTGTGCGCAAGATAATATCGATCGCTTGCATCTCAATGGTCAAGTAGCAGTTTGTAAGACCCATTTATTTCCAGAAGGAAAGGCAGCGCTCATTGTCTGTAACCCACCCTGGTTACCAGCAAGGCCAAGTTCATCTTTAGAGCATGCGGTTTATGATCCCGATAGCCAGATGATTAAAGGATTTCTAGAAAGCCTCAAAGATCATTTACTGCCAAAGGGTGAGGGCTGGCTGATTCTTTCAGATTTAGCCGAGCATTTAGGCTTGCGCACGAGAGAAGAATTGCTATCTTGGATTGCTGCCGCTGACTTGACGGTGGTGACAAGGCTAGATACCAAACCGCATCACCCAAAAGCATTTGATAAGACTGACGCACTGCATATTGCAAGAGCCAAAGAAACTACTTCACTCTGGCGTTTGGCTAGTAAATAAACCCCTCTAAAAGTCAGACGGGTTTATTTGATATCACCAGAAAATATCGATTCGAGATATTAGCTCGCGCCATATCAGGAAACTGAAAATTACTTAATATAAAGTACATGCTGCCAGGTGCCGTCCTGAAGGTGGGTAGTTTCTACCCAGCCGCCAACCCCAGCATATTTACCGGTGCCGCCAGTAATGGCACGAGCAGTTGGAGATGATTCAACCAATGTTGCCTTCAGACTGGGATATGAAGCAACACCCTGAATAATGATCTGGTCTTTTGAGCCTGAGTTAAATGAAAAAACAGCACTGGTAATTCTGGATTCCATGCCACTGACTTCATCGCTCACACTGGTCGTTGTCATAATCCAGTCAGTCATGACTTCAGCGCCAGTATTAGTCTTCGCCTTGAAATGCCAGAGACGTACGTCACCAATCGATTGGCCTTTTGCTCCATGATCAAGCAAAGTTGGGGCGGGTACCGCAGGGTGGGTGACTGTGATCACAGTTTGCGCGCAAACCAAGCTCGTTAATACCAAGAAAGTACTAGCGATAAAAATGCGAAAAAATGATGTGAACTGAGACTTATTTAAATCCATTGTTTGTCCTTGTAGAGTTGTATTTTGGTTTGAAAAATTTGGATATCTAGTAAATCTTGCTACTTCCTGAAGACTGATGTTCGGGCACTACTAGCGGGTTCATATTTCAATCTATTGGTAGCGGCCCAAACGCTGGGGGTGGCACTCGGCGTTTCGATGCCGCTTCATAAGCTGATGCGATTTTTAGAACGATGTCTTCCTTACCTGGTTCGGCACGGAACACCAGTGAGAAGGGTAAGCCAGGCGCCGCAAGTTGAGTTGCTTGATCATTAGCGACTGCAATATATTTTTTGCGATCCGCGCTTAACGCAAACTTGGCATCGTAGGCGACGGTAACGTAACCGGCCGGAACCAGTACCTCAGTCAATCCTGCATTTGGGCCGTATTGCGATTCATTGCGCAGGCTAGCGATCTGGCCAGGTTCGTCTGGGCCGCCAATCTTCGCTGGTGGTAGCGGTGTATGTAGACGGACGAGAGCATCGAGTTTGTTTTCGAGGATCACCATCATGTCTACACGGCGAAGTAGTTCGCGCAGCATGATGCGTTCATCGACACCCTGACGGCCGCTAAGAGGATTGCGCGGGTCGTTAATTTCTTCCCAGTTTTTATAAGCGGAGCGCTGGTCGTCAC
>CALQED020000071.1 GCA_943329505.2 Polynucleobacter meluiroseus
AATGGGCAGGTAATGACATCAACTCATTTTTTGGGCAACGATCTAACCTGCTATCGCCAGCTTTTTGGCGAATGGCTTATGACATCTTGCGTTTTAATCGCTTAGCAACCAAGCTTGCCCAGCAACAGAATACAGCGGGTCACTATGCCGAGCCAGATGAAACGATTGCCAATTTCTTAGATCGCAATCGTTTTAGTCAAAGCTTTAGAGAAAATTATTTTTTACCGATGATTGGTGCCATTTGGTCTTGCTCAGTTGAGCAGATGCTGGAGTTTCCGATTCAGACTATGATCCGCTTTTGTCATAATCATGGCTTACTGCAAATACAGAATCGGCCACAATGGCTCACCATTAAAGGCGGCTCCAGAGAATACGTCAAGCGCATTGTGAGTGCATTAGAAAAAGGTCGTGTGACGATTAAGCGTGAATCTGTTTCACGAGTAAATGCCAGCCAAGATGGAAGTTCACAAGTGGAAGTGATGAGCCCATCAGGATCTGCTTGGTTTGATGAAGTCGTGATGGCCTGTCATAGCGATCAGGCTCTTGATCTAGTACATGGGATTGATCAGCAAGCCAGAAATATATTGGCATCTATTCCATATCAAAAAAACCGGGCAATTTTGCATACTGATATCCGCTTCCTGCCTGAAGAGAGGCGCTGCTGGGCCGCATGGAATTACACAGCCAAGTCTGGAATAGCCCCTTCATCAAAGCAACACGTTAGTGTCAATTACCTCATTAACCGCTTGCAGCCACTGCCCGAGAAACTTCAGAACACTCAAATCATTGTGAGTCTTAACCCTTCTATCGAACCTGACTCAGAACTCATTCATCAAGAAATTCACTATTCACACCCTGTGTTTGATATGAGTGCCATTCAAGCCCAAAAAGAATTGCCTCTCATTCAAGGTACCTCATCTATTTGGTATTGCGGGGCATGGACTGGTTTTGGCTTCCATGAAGATGGCCTTCGCTCTGGAGAACTAGTAGCCGAAGCTTTAATTGAAAGTATTCGATCGCCACTCAATATTTCTCCAAAACAAGATGCGCGCTAAATGAATCAACCAAAGATTAACTTTGGAGTCGTAAAGCATCGTCGCCTTCGGCCTGCTAAGAACGCCTTTGGCTATGGTGTTTTTACCCTGCTCATTCCCATGCGGTCGCGCAAGCAAAACCCTGAGTTACTCAATCATTGCGGTGTCAACGACAATCGTCTTGGGATCTGCTCTTTCTACGACACAGATCATGGTCAGGGCAACCCTGATAGTCTTGCTTGGATTGAAAATATCCTCAAAGAGAGCGGGCTCGGAAATATTGATGGAGAGATTTGGCTGCAAACTTTTCCTAGAGTATTAGGGTATGTATTTAATCCCGTTAGCTTTTGGATTTGTACGCGTTCAGATGATAAAGTGCGGGCGGTAGTGGCCGAAGTCAACAACACCTTTGGCGAGCGCCATTGTTATTTGTTGTACAAAGATTCGGGAGACCCTCTATTTTCTGGGGAGACGCATACTAGTAAAAAAGTCTTTCATGTATCGCCTTTTTGTGAAGTGCGCGGTGAATATCAATTTCGATTTCTATTTTCCCAAGATAGCCAAGGCAAGCAAAATTCTGTTGCCCGAATTGAACTGCATGAAGATGGCCTCCCCCTCATTAATACCAGCATTAGCGGGACCAGTCGCCCCCTCACTTCATCTAGCCTATACCTAGCGCTGATGCGCTATCCATTAATGAGTCTAGGCGTGATATTCCGTATCCACTGGCAAGCATTAAGATTGTGGCTAAAAGGTGTACCCTTTCACTCAAAACCTAAACCACCGGAATTTGAAGTCAGCAGATGAATCGTCCTGGACAAAACTTACTATCGCGACTGAATTTTTCGCGCCCGCAACACCGGGCAAGCCAATCTTCTGGGCAGGATTTAAACACTAAAACCCTGCTAGGGATCTTGGCAAAACTGAATCATGGTTATCTCAAAATGACTTTACCAAATGGTGAAGTCAGAGAATTTGGCAGTCCATCAAATCCATTATGTGCAGACATCCAAATTCATGAATGGTCTGTATTCAGACAAGTCATGTCACACGGTGATATTGGTTTTGCTGAAAGTTACATTCGTGGCGAGTGGAATACATCTGATCTGCAAGCGATCTTGGAGCTAGCCATTTGCAATCGCACTATTCTTGAAAAAGCGATTTATGGTAGCTGGATAGGGTCTATTCTGTATCGTCTAAAGCACTGGCTACGTGATAACTCCAAAGCCGGTAGCCGTAAAAATATTCATGCCCATTACGATCTTGGCAATGCCTTTTATAGCCTTTGGCTAGATCCAACTATGAGCTACTCCAGCGCCTGGTTCTCTGAGGGTGCAAAACAAACTCTTGCCGATGCACAGCGCGCTAAGATCAAGCGTATTTTGGACTCTCTCCATACCAAGCCAGGCGATCATGTATTGGAGATAGGTTGTGGCTGGGGCGGATTAATGGAAGAAGCCCTATTAAGCGAGAGATCTATTACTGGTCTTACTCTGTCAACCGAACAAAAAGCTTATGCTGAAAACCGTTTAAGAAAAATACAGCTACCTACGAACACTTCCAAATCTTTTGAAGTGCGCCTGCAGGATTATCGGGACTGTCAGGAACAATTTGAGGGAATTGCTTCTGTTGAAATGTTTGAGGCCGTTGGTGAAAATCACTGGCCCGAGTATTTTCAAACTGTTGCCAAATGTTTAAAGGCAGGCGGTAAGGCTTGTATTCAAACTATTGTGATTGCCGAAGAATTATTTGAACGCTATCGCCATAACACTGACTTTATTCAACAGTATGTCTTCCCCGGTGGCATGCTGCCTTCTCGCACTAGCTTTAAAGCAAGCGCAGCCAAGGCCGGTCTGCAGATAGATGAAGAGTTTGCTTTTGGATCAGACTATGCCAAAACACTGTGTCTCTGGCGTGATAGCTTTAATCAAAAACTCCATGAAGTTCGCCAACTAGGCTTTGATGAAGCTTTTATTCGACTCTGGAATTTCTACCTCATGTATTGCGCTGCTGGATTTGCTCAACGCAATATTGATGTGGTGCAATTTACCTTAAGCCATCAAGCCACCAATACATCACAAGATGTGCTCAAAGCATGAAGCAAAAAGGGATAGACAGTTTTGTAGGTAAACGGGTTTGGGTAATAGGAGCCTCAAGCGGAATAGGTGAGGCCTGCGCCAAATCTCTAATCCACCAGGGTGCCAAAGTTGCCCTATCTAGTAGAAGGGTGGAGCGCTTAAATACCATTGCCGCACAGGCAGAGGAAAATCAGTCTTTAGTCATTCCCGTTGATGTTACTAACCATGATCAACTGTGCCAAGGCTATCACAGCATTATTCATGCCTGGGGTGGAATTGATTTATTGCTCTTTGTATCAGGTATGTACACGCCATTGCGTGCAGATGATTTTGAATTCCAGGTTGCAGAACAAACCATTGAAGCGAATCTCCTGGCGCCCATGAAGGCAGTTTCCTTGGTGCTGCCTGAAATGCTCAAGTCCCATGCTGGCCATATCGCGATCGTTGGCAGCGTTGCAGGCTATAGCGGCCTCCCTAAGGCCTTAGCCTATGGCCCTAGTAAAGCCGGGATCATCAACTTCTGCGAGATCCTCCACTATGACCTCTTGCCGCAAGGCATCAGTGTGCATATGATCTCTCCAGGTTTTGTTGCAACGGAAGCTACCGCTCAAAATGATTTTGAAATGCCCGCTTTAATTAGTGCAGATGAGGCTGCTGTTGAAATCTTGGGTGGCATCCAAAGAGGGGAATTTGATATTCACTTCCCCAAGCGGTTCTCAAGATTTTTAAAGTTCTTAAGAATTTTGCCCTATCCACTCTACTTCTGGATTGTGCGTCGCTTCGTCAAAATCTAAGCAAGCTTACCTTTGCTATTACTTGTATTTATCTTTCCGAATTTTTTCTTCAAGATAATCCATTACAGTAATTGCCTTGGCTTTAGTACCAGCAATCGAAGGTGAAGTAACGTATCTACCCTGCATCACAATCGTGGGAACCCCATCAATGCGATAGGCCTCTGTCAATTGTTTGGCAGCCCTTGCTTTTGACACCACCGCAAAAGAACGATAGCTAGCTAAAAAAGTATTCCTATCGATTCCTTGCGATGCTACCCAATCAGCGATTTCAGATTCCGTGAGTAAGCGTTTATTTTCCTTATGCATGGCATACATCACCTTTTCATTTAGAGCGTCGCCCTTGCCCATGGATTCAAGCGCATAGTAAAGCTGGCTATGCGGCATGAAATCATCACGAAAGGCTACCGGCACTCTACGAAAGGCGACATCTTTCGGCTGGCGCTTGACCCATGCACTGAGCTCAGGCTCAAAGTCGTAGCAATGAGGGCAGCCATACCAAAAGAATTCAATAACCTCGACCTTGCCCTTGGTCTCGACCGGCTGAGGAATCGGCAAAATACGATAATCAAATCCTTCTTCGATTTTTTGCCCCTGCGCATGAACAAGGCCGGCCAAGAGAATGAGTGTGAGTGCAATAAATGCTCTTTTACTAAATGCGATCATCATTTTTATCTTTACTTGCTAGCTTTAATAAGAGTTGGCTTAATACCCATGCTATTTAATTTATCACGCGCTGAGTTGCTTTCCTCTGGGGTATTGTAGGGGCCAGAGCGAACGCGCCATAAAGTATTCCCATCTGTAGTCACTTCGCTCAGTTGCGTTTGAATACCTTGAATCGCGAGACTAGCTTTCTGTGCATCTGCATCAGCACGCTTAGTAAACGCACCAACCTGTAAGAAGTAAATAGTATCGCCTTTTGAAGCTGCCGTTGCAGCAGCGCTGTCAGCTGTCTTCTTACCGTTTACTAAATCGCCAATCGGATCAGCAAGTGCTGGCGCGGGACTTTTACCTTGCAGGGGTTTATTCAAATCTAATGGCTCTGCGGGAGCTGAAACTTCACCTTCAACTGGCACAGAAGGTTTGATGGTCATTGGTAAATTGGGTGCGCGCACTCCAGGTCTTTCCTGGGGGGTATTTTTAGAGAGGTAAAAGGCAATGACAAAGGCAATCCCAAGACCAGCCCCCAAGCCCAATATAAAGCCTAGGATCGTGCCGCCATATTGAGCGTTATTCACAGGAATATCGTTACCAGCCTGCTGATTTGGTTTTTTCATCATTCCCCCATCTTACCTATTCACTGCATTCTTTGCTACTACATCTTCGCTGGTGCAGATACCCCTAAAACCTTTAGACCATTTTGCAAAATTTGGCGAGTTGCCGCTAAGAGGGCAAGGCGCGCTAATTTCAATTTCTCATCATCTACTAACACCCGATCAGCGTTGTAAAAGGTATGAAAATCTCCCGCTAAATCTCGCAAATAAAAAGCCAGTGCATGTGGAGCCAATTCAGCTGCTGCATCTGTTAATACTTCAGGGTACTCAGCTAAACGTCTTAGCAAATGATCTGAAGCTTTACTTTGCAATAAAGATAAATCTGAACCAACTAAATCTTTCACATTACCGCCCCATTGCTGCAGAATCGAGCTAATACGTGCATAAGCATATTGCACATAGAACACTGGGTTCTCATCATTTTGTTGGAGTGCTAAATCAATATCGAATACAAATTCAGTATCGGCTTTGCGAGAGATTAAGAAAAAGCGGACTGCATCACGACCGCGTTGTAGCGCTAATTCTCTTTCCTCGGGAGTCATTTCTGGGGTAACACCACCGGACCACTCTACTAAATCGCGCACCGTCACATATGAACCGGCGCGCTTAGATATTTTGACCTCTTGGCCATGACGCATCACGGTAACCATTTTATGCAACACATAGTCTGGATAGGTCTTCGGAATATCCCAGCCACGCTTCTCTGCTACACCCTGTAAGCCTGAGCGAACGCGGGCAATCGTACCGTGGTGATCACTACCCTGTACATTGATCACTTTTGCAAAGCCACGCCTCCATTTACTGGCATGATATGCCACATCGGGAACAAAGTAAGTAAAGCTACCATCAGACTTACGCATCACACGATCTTTGTCATCGCCATCATCTGTTGTCTTAAGCCATAGTGCGCCTTCGGCTTCATAGGTTTTACCAATGCTCTGAAGATCCTGCACAATTTCGTCAACACTACCATCGGTATATAAAGAGGATTCAAGGTAATAACAATCAAACTTGACACCAAATGTTTTCAGATCAATGTCTTGCTCATTGCGTAAGTACGCAACCGCAAATTGACGAATCGCCTCTAGGTCATCACAGAATTTCGGGGAAGCCTTAAATGCTGTGGCAATCTCTGCAATATATTCACCGTTATAAGCCTGCTCAGGCCATTGAGGATCACCTGGTTTTAAGCCCTGTAAGCGGGCTTGAACGGAGAGAGCCAAATTGGCGATTTGTACGCCCGCATCGTTGTAATAAAACTCACGATGCACCTTGATTCCTTGGGTAGCTAATAAGTTTGCTAAAGCATCACCGAG
>CALQED020000072.1 GCA_943329505.2 Polynucleobacter meluiroseus
AAAACTCACCCTATATTACGATGGCGCATGTCCTTTGTGCCAGGCTGAGATTTTATTTTTGTCTGGGCGTAACCAAGCGGGTCTGTTAGATTTCATTGATATCAACTCAGCTCGTTATGACCCGGTGAAGGTTGGAGTGTCATGTGAAGCCGCCTTAGCTGCGATGTATGGGCAATACACTGATGGTTCCTTGATTCAGGGCGCTACAGTTTTTCCTGAGGCCTACCGAAGAGCTAACCTACCGTTTTTGGCATGGCTATTTTCTAGAAAGCTAGTTCAGCCACCATTGCGGCTAGGCTATCAAATTTTCGCTAAAAATCGACATGCAATTTCTAGAGTCTTGGGCCCAGGTGCATTACGCCTAGTCAAAGCAAGATCCAAGAGTTAGATTGAATCAGGTGGTCTTATGAGAGCTCAATTACTATTTATCCAACTTTGTGCAATTGCTTGCTTATATGCTACCCCTGCGCTTGCAAAAGATGTCGCCTATATTAATGAGGTATTAAATCCAGCGAAACTACAGGGTAGTGGCAAATTAAGCTGGTGGGGATTGCATATTTATGATGCCGCGTTCTATCGTGGCTCTAATGCTAACTCTCCAGAATTTGCTCTGGATATCCGCTATCAAAAATCATTTAGTGGAACTGCGCTCGTGAAGAGCACCATTGAAGAGATGAGAAAGCTAGGCGTCCCGGATGCTCAGACTCAGGCCTGGGAAAAGCAGTTGGGGACATTTTTTCCAAATATAGAATCAGGACAGAATCTCACTGCTATTTATCTCCCTAAGCAGGGCACCACCTTTTACTTCGAAGGCAAACCCCTTGCACAAATTCCTGGAGCTGACTTTTCTAAAGCATTTTTTGGAATTTGGTTGGACCCTAAAACCAGCTCAACTAAACTGCGCGAACAATTGCTCGGCCAGAATTGCCCACCACCCCTTTTTCAGGAGACTTGTAATTAATGAAATCATTCTTTAATAAATTCAATACGCTGATGTTCTGTAGCCTATTGTTATTGGGATGCACAGGACCACAAGTATCTCAGTACGCCAATGAAAAGCCGGTACTAGACCTCAGCGAATATTTTTCCGGCACGATTGATGCTTATGGAATCTTTACAGACCGTAGCGGCGTTGTCGTGAAGCGCTTTTCCGTCTTGATACAAGCAAATTGGCAGACGATTGATGGAAAAAAAGTCGGCACTCTCGATGAAAGCTTTGATTACTCAGATGGCAGCAAGCAAAAACGTATTTGGACATTGACTGAAGTTGCCCCTGGAAAATATATTGGTAAAGCAGATGATGTAGTGGGCGAGGCCAATGGCTCATCTGCTGGTAATGCGCTCAATTGGGCTTACACCTTAGCTTTACCAGTAGATGGCACGATCTATCATGTCCAGTTTGATGATTGGATGTACCTCATGTCACCTAAGGTCATGGTCAATAAAGCCAAGATGAGTAAGTTTGGTTTTGAACTTGGCGAAGTCACGTTGAGTTTTTACAAGCGCTAGTCTCTTAATTGCCATAGAGACCCCCAGACAGTTCTCTGGGGGTTTTATTTAGGCAGCAACCATACTTGGCAGCTCTTCAGTCACAGAATGACGAATTAAATAGTCAAATGCACCTAGTGAGGCCTTTGCACCATCACCCATCGCAATGATGATTTGCTTGTAAGGAATGGTGGTGCAATCACCTGCTGCGAATACGCCTGGCAAGGAGGTCTCTCCCTTAGGGTCAACGATGATTTCACCTCGTGGAGAGAGATCAATCGTACCTTTGAGCCATTCAGTATTGGGCAATAGACCAATTTGCACAAAGATGCCTTCAAGTTCAATTGTGTGCTCGGCGTTATTAGTACGATCTTGATAACGTAAGCCATTCACTTTATTGCCATCACCTAAAACTTCTTTTGTTAACGCACTCTTGATGACTGTAATGTTTGGCAAACTAAAAAGCTTCTTCTGTAAAACGGCATCTGCACGCAATTGATGATCGAACTCAATTAAAGTCACATGGCTCACAAGACCAGCCAGATCAATTGCAGCCTCAACGCCAGAGTTACCGCCACCAATTACGGCAACACGCTTACCTTTAAATAGTGGGCCGTCACAATGCGGGCAGTAAGCTACTCCTTTATTTCGGTACTCTTGCTCACCAGGAACACTCATTTCTCTCCAGCGTGCGCCAGTGCTGATGATGACTGATTTGCTTTTTAGTACCGCCCCATTGGCAATCTCGATTTCAAGACCATCATGAGTCTTGCTTATTTTGCTAGCGCTTTGTAGATTCATGATGTCGACCTCATAACTCTTTACATGCTGCTCTAAAGCTTGGACGAGTTTTGGTCCTTCGGTATGGGAGACGGAGATAAAATTTTCAATACCTAAGGTATCCATCACTTGACCGCCAAATCGCTCAGCAACGATTCCAGTGCGAATGCCCTTACGGGCAGCATAGATAGCAGCTGCAGCACCTGCGGGGCCACCGCCAATGACTAAAACATCAAAATCACCTTTGGCATTAAGTTTGGCAGCCTCTTCTTTAGGGTTACCAGCATCCAGTTTGGTAATAATTTCTTCCACACCCATGCGGCCTTGACCATATACCTCGCCATTAAGAATGACGGTTGGTACTGCCATGATTTGGTATTGATCAACCAAGTTCTGAAAGAGAGCACCGTCGATCATTTCGTGTTCAACGTTAGGATTGAGGGCCGCCATTAAGTTCAAGGCCTGAACAACATCAGGACAGTTATGGCATGACAAAGAAATAAACGTTTGGAAGCGGAACTTACCATCT
This sequence comes from Polynucleobacter meluiroseus, assembly GCA_943329505.2. GTDB lineage: Bacteria > Pseudomonadota > Gammaproteobacteria > Burkholderiales > Burkholderiaceae > Polynucleobacter > Polynucleobacter meluiroseus_E. The sequence goes on from CALQED020000072.1 coordinate 2,798, forward strand.
AACTTGCGAATACGCGCAATGATATCTTCTTCGACCTTGGGCGGGTAGCCACTGGCTTGCAAAATGGCTAGGATGAATGAGGTCATCTCATGACCCATTGGCAGGCCTGAAAATGTTATGCGCGCCTCTTCACCAGTCTTACCAACAGTAAAGCTGGGTACGTTCTTTACCTTGCCATCAGTCTTGATGGTAATTTTTTCTGATTGCTCAGCAACCTCATTTAAGAGCTCTAGCATTTGTGCAGCAGCAGGGCTTTGATCCAAGCTAGCGGTCAACGTGATTGGAGCAACAATCTTCTCAAAGTACGCTTTTAATTGGCTTTTAATATTGTCATCTAACATGGTGAATCCTTAATTTGTATTTCAGTGAGTCTATTGGGCAGGATCAAATCCTCTCCAATAGACTCTCCGTAGAGAGTCTGATTGGTTATAGAGTCAGATCGATTTAGATCTTGCCTACGAGGTCTAAAGATGGAGTCAAAGTAGCTGCGCCTTCTTTCCATTTTGCTGGGCAAACTTCACCTGGGTGAGCGGCTGTATATTGAGCAGCCTTGAGCTTACGCAAAGTTTCAGAAACATCACGTGCGATTTCATTGGAGTGGATTTCAGCAGTCTTGATCACGCCTTCTGGATTGATAATGAATGTACCGCGCAAGGCCAAACCTGCTTCAGGAATGTGTACGCCAAATGCATTAGTCAATGTGTGTGTTGGATCGCCAACCAATGGGAACTTAGCCTTACCAACAGCTGGTGAAGTCTCATGCCATACTTTGTGTGAGAAGTGGGTATCAGTTGTAACGATATACACCTCAGCACCCATCTTTTGGAATTCAGCATAGTTATTGGCCGCATCTTCAATTTCAGTTGGGCAGTTAAATGTAAAAGCTGCTGGCATGAAAATCAAAACGGACCACTTACCTTTGAGAGTTTCGTCAGTAACAGTGACAAACTTGCCATTGTGGAAAGCTTCGGTTTTAAATGGTGCTACGGTGGTGTTGATAATAGACATAGTGCTCCTCTTGTTAAATAAATTGGGTTAATCAAACTCGCAAAGCTTTGACAACGGAGTTCATTCTAGGGGCTATTTATTTATTTGTATAATGAATAATTTAGATATAAATTATCGATTTAATAGATAATAAAAATTGCCTGCTAATACTCTCAAAATAGCCCTTTCAGGCTCCTATTGGCCTCTATTCCTAACTCTATCTACTACTGGTATTCCTCTATGGAAAGCTCCTTAAACCAGAGTAGATTGATATCTATTACTTATCTCTCCTTGAAAGGGGGTTGTTATGGGCAAAAGTCAGCAAAAGGCTATTGATTCCAGTAAAGCGGTAGGTCGAGTAGCCATGGAAAGTGCGCAAGCAATTGCGCAAATCAATCAAAAAACAGCGCAAGAATTCGCTGAGCTCATGCAACAACGCGTTTCCACCTTGATGAAAACCCAGGATCCTAAAGCAGTATTTGATGATGTACACACAAAAGTTTTACAAGATGCCGCCAAAGAGGTGACGCATTATCACCAACAATTGCTGGAAATTTTGCGCAGTGGAAATCAAGAATTGGCTGACATTGCCGAGGTCATGATTCAAGATTCAAAGGCAGATCTCATCCATTTTGTAAATGATGCAACCAATAATGCGCCGATTGGAAGTGAGGCTTACGTTTCAGTATTTAAGACTTCATTTAATATGGCTTTGCAAAATTTTGATTTAGTTCGATCTGCCATGACCGAATCATTTGAAAAATTTGATAAAAGTATGGAGAACATGACGAATCTCAATACAGCCAAGCCATCGACTAAAAAGAGCTCAGAATGATCAATAGCGCTTAATAGCGCTGTTGAAATTGCAAGGCAGTTTGAATCGTCTGAAAGTGAATTGCAATAGTAGATTCAATTTCTTTCCCATAACCGCCGGCCATGGAGAATGCGACTGGTATTTGCCTGTCCAATGCGTACTCAAACACTGCTGCATCTCTAAGACGCATACCATCGTTGCTAAGCTTGAGTCGGCCTAAACGATCACCCTCATGGGGGTCAGCACCGGCAAGATAAATCACAAAGTCCGGATGAAAGCGATCATCTAGTTGATCTAAAGACTGACTAAGCGACTGTAAGTAAGTTTGATCGTCACAACCATCTGGCAATCCTATATCTAAATTACTCGATTCTTTTTTGAAGGGGAAATTATTTTCACCATGAATCGAGAGCGTAAAGATGGAGGCATCATGCTGAAGAATGGATGCCGTCCCATTACCTTGGTGCACATCTAAATCGATGATCGCTACCTTTAGTTTAGGATTAATTTCTTTTTGAAGGACACGAGCAGTAATCGCAGAATCGTTGAAGACGCAAAAGCCACTACCTAGATTACGATAGGCATGGTGAGTGCCCCCGGCTAAGTTTCCGGAAATACCTTCTCGGGTAGCAGTCTTTGCGGCAGCAATCGTAGCGCCCGCAGAACGTCGTGAACGCTCCACCATTTTTTCAGTCCAGGGAAAGCCAATTTCTTTTTGTTCATCCGCGCTGAGATTACCTTTAATGACTTTTAAAAGATAGTGTGGATCATGGGCATATAGAATTTGCGTATCACTTGCAGGAGGTGCTTCTAGTAATTCGAGATGGGGAAGCGTGCCAACCAATTCTCTTAATCGAGAATACTTTTCCATTGGAAAGCGATGCCCTGATGGTAGGGGGAGCACAAAATGATCAGAGTAAAAAGCCTTCAAATATCACTCGAATACTGTTGGAGAAGACTTAAGGAGGCGCTCTCGAGGGCTTTGATATGAGTGCTCTCCAATTTAATCAAGGGTGCGCAATTGGCTTGGGCTGCTTCTAGCCAGCGATCCATGCAAAGACACCATTGATCTCCAGCCACAAGGCCGGGAAATTGATAGGCTGGCATTGGTGTGATGAGATCATTACCTTTGCTCAGACTAAATTGTAAAAAGTCGTCAGTAACAATGGCGCAGACAAGATGGCTACCAAGGTCGGCTGCATTGGTTTTGCAGCAACCATCCCTGAAGAATCCTGTTAAAGGGTCAAAGGAACAGGGCACTAAAGGCTGTCCCAAAACATTTAAAGCGACATCGTTACTCATCAAATCATTCCTCAATAGTGGTTAGGCCAAGGCTATTTAATAGGGCATTGTGGCACTGGGCAAAAATTCCCTTTTTGTGTCACACTTTCTTTGCCATTACTGACCATCAAAACCAATTTTGCAGTAAAACGAGATTTCACGAGTAAACCATGAGAATTGAAGATACTGATCCTGCAAGACATGCCAGCATTGAATACCCGATGGAGGTTAGCGCTCCAGTTTTTGCCCCCATCAAAGTGGTTGAAGAAAAAGATAAGGCAGTCAATGTTGCACGTCAAAATGCCAAGCTAGAGTATGAGCGCATCATGGAGCAGGCTGAAGTATTAATGAAGCAAGCCAGAGCATTGCAGGCTAGGTTGGATGCCACAGAGATGGTGCACAGTGCAAAATTTAGCTTTAATCCCATCCATGGAAAAATTTATCATCTCTATTACGACACTAGAAACTTAATCAATGTTTTGATACAAAACGGACCTCAAGAGTGGAGTTGTGGGATTCCGGATGGTTGGACTTACGCCATGGCGGTGAAAAAGTTGGGTGATAGCACATGGGCTGTAGTAGAGGATGCCGCCCTTACAGTATG
>CALQED020000073.1 GCA_943329505.2 Polynucleobacter meluiroseus
AACGAGGCATTTGTTTGTTGAAAATTAAAAGTTGCGCTACGTGTTTTGGTGTGACTTGATCAGAATAGATCTGACGATAGATTTCAAAGGCAGAGACTGAGCGAAGTAGGGCAGCCCAGTGATAAAAATCAAAGAACTCACCACCAGCCCCTTCGTCTGTACTCTTTTTAGTCCTCATGACTTTGAGTGCAGCTTGATCTTCATACTTAGTTTCTAGAATACGACCCGTATTGTCGGCACGCTCTAGCAAAGTACCCACGTTGATAAAGTAGAAAGCTTCATTTTTCAACATCGTGCCATGCATCACGCCCCTAAAGAGATGGCAGCGATGCTTTACCCACTCTAGTAGCCTACTGGGGTCGGCTTGATTTCTTGCTTCTAGGATGCGCTGCAATTCAAGCCAAGTAGTATTTTGAGTTTCCCAAACTTCAGAGGTAATTTTTCCGCGAATCACCCGCGCATTTTCACGAGCAGCATATAAGCAAGAAACAATACTGGAGGGGTTGCTGGTTTCGTAGATCATGAAATCCAAAACATTCTCACGATTGACAGCATCGTATTTGCTCAGGAAGGCATCTTCTAGCTTAGAAATCGTGAGTAACTTCTTCCAGCTTTGCTCTAAAAACTCTGCAGGTTGTGGTAACAGAGAGGTTTGATGGTTGACGTCTAACATGCGAGCAGTGTTTTCTGCGCGCTCTGTGTAACGGGCCATCCAATAAAGACAATCAGCGGTACGACTTAACATATTTGCCTTTCCCTTATTCCTCTAATACCCAAGTATCTTTAGTGCCGCCACCTTGTGAGGAGTTCACAACTAAAGATCCTTCCTTGAGGGCAACCCTAGTTAAACCACCTGGCACCATCTTGATTGTTTTTCCAGAGAGGACAAAAGGTCGCAAATCAATATGTCTTGGGGCTATGCCTGACTCAACAAAGGTTGGACAAGTGGAGAGTGCAAGCGTCGGTTGGGCAATATATTTATCGGGGTTAGCAATAAGATGTTTTCTAAATTCTTCAATCTCTGCCTTACTAGATGCTGGCCCAACTAACATCCCATAACCACCGGCACCATGGGTCAGTTTCACCACTAGCTTTTCTAAATTGGCTAGGGTGTATGCCAAATCCTCTGGCTTGCGACATTGAAAGGTGGGTACATTGTTCAGAATGGGTTTTTCGCCGAGATAAAACTCAATCATGTCTGGAACATAGGGGTAGATCGATTTGTCATCGGCAATGCCAGTACCAATCGCATTGGCCAGAGTAACGTTGCCTGCCCGATGAGCGGATAAGAGGCCCGCAATACCTAAGGTCGAGTCAGAGCGGAAAGCAAGTGGATCAAGGAAGTCATCGTCCACGCGGCGGTAAATGACATCCACGCGTTCAGGGCCTTGGGTAGTGCGCATAAAGACCTGCTCATTTTTCACAAACAAGTCTTTGCCCTCTACCAACTCAATGCCCATCTGTTGAGCAAGATAGCTATGCTCAAAATAAGCTGAGTTATACATGCCGGGTGTTAACAGCACAACGTTCGGCTTTTTCACATCATCTGGTTTTACAGACTTCAGGCATTCGAGTAAGAGATCAGGATAGTGCTCCACAGGAGCAATGCGATATTTTTGAAAGAGATCAGGGAAGAGTCGCATCATCATCTTGCGATCTTCGACCATGTAAGACACACCCGATGGAACGCGCAAGTTATCTTCTAAGACATAAAACTCACCTTCACCTGCACGCACAATATCGATACCTGCAATTTGTGCGTAGATATCACGCGGCACATTCACATTGCGCATTTCTGGACGATATTGCGCATTATTAAAGATTTGCTCTGCAGGAACGATTCCAGCCTTGATGATCTCTTCGTCGTGATACACGTCATAGATAAAGCGATTCAGCGCCTTAACCCGTTGACGTAAGCCTGCCTCGAGTTGTTCCCATTCTTTGGCGGTAAAAATACGTGGCACTTGATCAAAAGGGATTGTTCTTTCCGAGCCGAGGTCATCTCCGTAAACAGCAAAGGTGATACCTACTCGTCTAAAGATGAGGTCAGCTTCAGCGCGTTTGAGACCCATGAGGGTATCGCTCTGTTGCTTTAACCAATGATGAAAAATTTGGTAGTGAGGACGCGCTTTGCCCGCGGCGTCGAGCATTTCGTCAAAAGGCAATTTCATAGCTATAAAACTAATGCCTTTATGAAAACTAAATGAGAGGATTTGGAACAGCTTGGTGCTGTACTGCACCATAAAAGTGCATTAATGCTTGGATAGTAGGTCTGAGATCAGTCTAACCCAGTTCCTAAGGCATTAGGCGTTTAAATCACCCCTTGCAATACGCCCTTTTTGGACTTCCCACTCACGCTCTTTGGTTGCAGCCCGTTTGTCATGCTGCTTTTTACCCCTGGCTAGGCCAATTTCACACTTCACATTGCCCTTGGAAAAATGAAGATTGAGAGGAACCAGGGTATAGCCCTTCTGCTCAACCTTGCCAATCAGTTTGCGAATCTCGATCGCATTGAGGAGCAGTTTTCGGGTACGAGTACTTTCGGGAACGACATGGGTTGAGGCTGATAGGAGGGGGGTGATGTGGCAACCAATCAAAAATAGCTCCGCCTTGCGAATGACAACATACGCTTCTTTGATGTGCACGCGACCAGCGCGGATGGCTTTGACTTCCCAGCCTTCCAGCACTAGCCCTGCCTCAAAGCGCTCCTCGATAAAATAATCAAAGAAGGCTTTTTTGTTATCGACGATACTCATATTTATTTAGCTTCCAAGATCGATTATGGCAGACGTCTATAAGACCGTTTTAATTGGGCAATCAGCCGACCGAATGTATGGCCTGGTGACCGATGTAGCGCGTTATCCAGAGTTTTTACCTTGGTGCGGCGGGGTGGAAATTTTTGAGCAGACCGAGACTATATTGGATGCCAAAATCAACATCAGTTTTAAAGGGGTTAAGCAGTATTTTCATACTCGAAATGTGAACCATCGCCCTGAGACCATTGATATGGTTTTTGTGGATGGGCCATTTAGACACTTTTCGGGTCAGTGGAACTTCATTCCTCTGCGCGAGGATGCTTGTAAGGTGGAATTTAAGCTCCACTGGGAATTTAAGAGTGTCATTCTCGATAAGATTATTGGTCCTGTATTTGGACATATTGCTGGAACATTTGTCGATTGTTTCGTCAAACGGGCCGAGGAGCTGTATGGTTGATCAAACCCTCGACATTTGGATCTGCGATGCTAGGCAAGGCAATCCAAGTCTCAATCCTTTTCTATTGCACATTGGTCCTGATGAGTCTCCCACGATTGGCTTGGCGCTTATAAAGGCAGGTTTAGTCACCGGCAAGGATGATCCCGGCTTAGCCAGAAAAGGCTGTTTTGGAGTCTTTGGAAAGCGCAAGGAATGGGATAGCCCAATTTATGCAGGGGATCGCTTAGAGCTCTATTCCCCTTTATTAATCGACCCCAAGGCGGTTCGCCGTAAAAAGGCGAATCAGAACCAGGACGCTAAATTCCAGGCTGCCGCAGCCAAAAGGAAGGCTAGGAGGCTATAATCTGTTTTTGCGACTAGGGGTTTTGCATGCGACTCATACAAAAAGCACTCACTTTTGACGATGTGCTCCTCGTACCGGCCTATTCTTCGGTACTCCCTCGAGATGCCAGCTTGGCAAGTAAATTAACTCGAGATATTTCACTCAATACACCCTTGGTGTCCGCTGCGATGGATACCGTCACCGAAGGTCGTTTGGCAATTGCCATGGCCAGTGAAGGTGGTATCGGCATTATTCATAAAAACCTCAAGCCTGCTGAGCAAGCGCGTGAAGTCGCTAAAGTCAAACGTTATGAATCTGGTGTGCTGCGTGACCCAATCACCATTGGTCCAGATGTCAATCTTCGCCAGGTGATTCAGTTGTCCCGTGAACATGGCTTTTCAGGATTTCCTGTTTTGGTTGGTAAAGAAGTGGTCGGCATTATTACCAACCGCGATTTGCGTTTCGAAGAAGACTTAGACGCACCTGTAAAAACGAAGATGACGCCACGCGAGCGTTTAGTAACCGTTAAAGAAGGTTGCTCATTAGAGGAAGCCAAGCGCTTAATGAGTCAACATCGTTTAGAGCGCGTTTTAGTTGTCAATGATCGATTTGAATTACGTGGCCTCATCACAGTAAAAGATATCTTAAAGGCAACCGAACATCCCAATGCTTGTAAGGATGGTGAAGGTAAGTTACGTGTTGGAGCCGCAGTGGGCGTAGGCCCCGATAATGACGAGCGTATTGAACTATTAGTTCGCGCTGGCGTTGATGTCATCGTGGTTGATACAGCACATGGCCATAGTCAAGGTGTATTAGATCGCGTCAAATGGGTTAAGAAAAACTATCCTCATGTACAAGTGATTGGCGGCAATATCGCCACTGGCGATGCTGCTAAAGCATTGGCTGATCATGGTGCCGATGGTGTCAAGGTCGGTATTGGCCCAGGCTCCATTTGTACTACCCGAATTGTTGCAGGGGTTGGTGTTCCGCAAATTACTGCAATTGTGAATGTGGCAACTGCTCTGAAAGGTACAGGCATTCCCTTGATCGCAGATGGCGGCGTTCGTTACTCTGGTGATGTAGCCAAAGCATTAGCAGCTGGTGCAAGTTCCGTGATGATGGGTGGGATGTTTGCGGGTACAGAAGAAGCTCCGGGTGAAGTGTTCTTATATCAAGGGCGCTCATATAAGAGTTATCGCGGCATGGGTTCTTTAGGCGCCATGGCTGATGGTTCGGCGGATCGTTATTTCCAGAGCGACATTGTTGCGAATGCTGAGAAGCTTGTGCCAGAAGGCATTGAAGGACAGGTGCCTTACAAAGGCAGCGTGCTGGCCATCTTGCATCAGCTGACTGGCGGTATTCGTTCTTCCATGGGTTATCTTGGTTGCAAGACGATTGCTGAACTTCATGAAAAAGCCAATTTTGTGGAAATTACATCAGCAGGCGTGCGTGAGTCACATGTTCATGATGTGAAGATCACCAAGGAATCGCCGAATTACCATATCGATTAACAAACAAAAGCTGAAATTAAGGCTGGATTAAAGACGGATTCTTTCGTGCACGACAAAATACTGATTCTCGACTTTGGTTCACAAGTAACTCAATTAATTGCTAGGCGTGTACGTGATGCACGAGTGTATTCAGAGATCCATCCTTATGATTGCGATCCAGAATTCATCCGTCAATTTATTCAAGAGCAGGGCGGCAAGGGAATTATTCTTTCTGGCGGACCTAGTTCAGTTACCGAAGATGGTAGTCCTCGTGCCCCCCAAATTGTTTTTGAATTAGGTGTCCCTGTTTTAGGTATTTGCTATGGCATGCAGACCATGGCAACGCAATTGGGTGGTGCGGTGGCTTCAGCTGAATCTCTGGGTAAGGCTCGCGAGTTTGGCTATTCAGAAGTACGGGCTCACGGCCATACGAATCTCCTAAAAGGCATCCAAGATTTCTCGACCAGTGAAGGTCATGGCATTCTCAAGGTGTGGATGAGTCATGGTGACTCAGTCACTGCAATGCCACCTTCCTTTAAATTGATGGCTTCAACAGAGTCCTGTCCGATTGCAGGCATGGCTAATGAAGAGCAGCGCTTTTATGCGTTTCAATTTCATCCTGAAGTAACCCATACCATTCAAGGCACTGCAATCCTCGAGCGATTCGTACATCAAATTTGCCAGTGCAAGCCTGATTGGGTCATGGGGGACTATATTGCCGAAGCAGTAGAGAATATTCGTCAAAAAGTCGGTAAGGAAGAAGTGATTCTTGGGCTTTCTGGCGGAGTTGACTCTAGTGTCGCTGCAGCTTTAATTCATCGCTCGATTGGTGACCAACTGACTTGCGTGTTTGTAGATCATGGACTGCTTCGTCTCAATGAAGGCGATATGGTCATGGAGATGTTTGCACGCAACCTTGGTGTTAAAGTGATTCGCGTCGATGCAAAAGATACCTTTATGGGTAAGCTAGCTGGTGTGTCTGATCCTGAAGCAAAGCGTAAGATTATCGGTAAAGAGTTTGTTGAAATATTTCAGACCGAATCTGGAAAAATTCAGAATGCACAGTGGCTTGCTCAGGGCACGATCTATCCGGATGTGATTGAGTCAGCAGGTAAAGGCAAAAAGGGTGCGCATACCATCAAGAGTCACCACAATGTGGGCGGCTTACCTGAAGATATGCATCTCAAGTTGCTCGAACCTTTGCGTGAGTTATTTAAAGATGAAGTGCGCGAACTCGGTGTGGCATTAGGTTTGCCGCGCGAGATGGTATATCGCCATCCATTCCCTGGCCCTGGTTTGGGTGTCCGCATTTTGGGTGAAGTCAAGGCAGAATTTGCCAGCCTACTACAGCGTGCTGACGCTATCTTTATTGAGGAATTACGCAACACGATTGATGAAGTAA
>CALQED020000074.1 GCA_943329505.2 Polynucleobacter meluiroseus
AAATTGCCTTGGGCAATCAGGCTTTGAGAAAAACTATTGCCTTTTCTTAAATGAACTTGAATAGCTTGAAGCCACTGCTGCCAATCCTTTTGGGCTGAAGACTGAATGAGCTCAAGTGCGTTTAAAAGGGCCAATCCAGCATTGAGTAGCGTGAGCAATTGTTGTGCAAAATCTAATTGAGATTGTTTGCTTAACGTCATATGCACACCTCGTTTGCTAGCATAGCTCTATCAATCAGACCTTCATTGATGTGACGCATTCCGGCATCTCTTATGCTGAGGAAAGATGAAGATGGATCGAATAAATCCGGGCCACTAAGCACCTCATGGATTCCAATACGACCGAGATAGCCGCTGCCTTTGCAGTACTTGCAAGTATTAGGAAGCGGATCTAGCACCCCGCCCTTACAGGTTTGGCAGAGTTTGCGAACTAAGCGTTGGGAGCTCACGCTGTGTAAACAAGACTCAAGAGATTCTTGGTCAACACCTAAATTTTTCAGTCTAGCTAACGCACCTCTAGCATTTCGAGTGTGCAGGGTGCTTAGGACAAGATGACCTGTTTGCGCAGCCTGAATTGCAAGGCTTGCTGTAGCGCTATCTCGAATCTCTCCAATCATGATGACATCAGGATCTTGTCTTAGGAGTGCTCTGATGATGACAGAAAAATCAAGCCCTGCGCGCGGGTGATATGCCACTTGATTAACCCCTGGTAAGCGAATTTCAATAGGGTCTTCGATCGAGCAAAGATTGCGATGAGTCTGATTTAGGGTGCTTAGGCAACTATATAAAGTCCGCGTTTTTCCGCTACCTGTAGGACCAGTGACCAGAATGAGTCCATTTGGCTGAGTAATCGCTTTTTGCAAAATATTGAGTTGCTCTGGCAATAAGCCAATTTGCTTTAGGCATAACTCTTCGAGTCGATTAGGTAGGATCCGGATAACGGCTTTTTCACCATGTAGGGTTGGCAGGATGGAAACCCGACAATTAATATTCGGTTTTGAAAAATCTAGGCCAATACATAAACGACCATCTTGAGGGATACGTTTTTCTGCAATATCTAAACGAGCCAATATTTTGATGCGAGTAATGAGGCGTTCGTGAAGCTCGGCAGGGTGGCGTGATTGAGTCTGTAATAAGCCATCAACCCGGATACGGACTAGCGTCTCTAGGGTGCCAGCCTCAATATGAATATCACTAGCTCTGGCGTCAATTGCATTAGTTGCGATCTCGTACCAGGTGCGAATAATGAGTGAGTCATCATGAGTAATGATCAATCTTGATCTTGATTGAGTATAGGTCGATAGAGTTTGACGGTCTTCACACCTTGATCATCAAACTGTACGATTTCCATTACGATGCCAGCAATTTTGACGCTGACATCATGATCAGGAATCGCCTCTAGTTTTTCTAAGATCAGGCCATTTAAGGTTCGCGGCCCTGCTAGTGGAAGATTTAAGTTCAGTAAACGATTGAGATCGCGTAAGGACGAGGTACCGCTAGCAAGGTAGGTCCCATCCGAAAGCCATTTTGGATCAGTCGAAAGATTGGAGAAGGAGGTCGTAAATTCACCAATAAGCTCTTCAACAATATCTTCGAATGTCACTAAGCCTAGAACCTCGCCATATTCATTGACTACCAAACTGAGGCGCTGTTGGTTGTCTTGAAAGAATTGCATCTGTTGCAATACTGGTGTGCCACTCGGTATGAAGTACGGCTCATTTAACAAAGACCGAAAGTCCTCATGTTTTAGGTCCGAATTACCTAATAAAGATAAAGCTTTTTTAACTGATAAGATGCCGACTATGCGCTCTGAGTCGCCATCGCAAACTGGTAATTTATTGTGGTAACAAGTCTCTAATTGCTGAACTACCTCGTCAATTGGCCTAGAAAGATCTAAGACCTCTATTTTTGACCTTGGCGTCATTACATCATCAACAGTAATATTTTCTAGGTTGAATAGATTGAGCAAAATATTGCGATGGTGATTAGAAACAAAGCGATTGGATTCTAAAACCAAGCTACGTAGCTCTTCCTGACTCATCGTTCTGCTTTCTGAGGAGGATTGCAGACCAGAAACCCTCATCAAGCCTGATACAAAATTATTAATGAGCCAAAGCAAGGGCCTTAATAAAAAAGTGAGCGGCAAAATCAGCCAGCCAACATTTGAAGCAATTTTTTCGGGGAAGGCAGCGCCAATGACTTTTGGCGTGATTTCGCTAAAGACAATGATCAGTAAAGCAACTACCAGGGTGGCAATCGAAAGTACTAATCCGCTTTCACCGAATAGATGTAGAGCGATACCAGTCACCAGAATTGGGAGAATGGTATTGATAAGATTATTAGAGATTAATAGTACTGATAAGAGTGAATCAATTCGCTTGAGGAGTCTTTCTGCTAGCGCAGCGCCAGTATTGCCACTATTAGCCATCGCTCTCAGGCGATGGCGATTGGCTGACAACATGCTAGTTTCTGCCATGGAAAAAAAGCCTGAAAGTGCCAGCAAAAATAGGACTAAGGCAGCCTGACTATAAAGGGGCCAATCGTCAAAAAAGTTGTCCATGGGTTTTGCCTGAAAAAATTAAGGATGATTCAATATAGCAAAGTAGGCTTTCACAAGCCATATGCAACCGTTATTACTAAGGTAGAAAGGTTTGTCATCTTCTTTGCTGAACTATGTGAGAATTATTCCCCATGGCCTTATCTAAAAACCAAACTCTTTCAGAAAGTGCGCGTTACTGCGTAATTGACGCGCCTTTTGGAAGATTAGGGATTTTGACTGAATTGGTCGACGGCAGTCTCATGTTGTCTAAGATCGACTATCTCTCGGCGAGGGCTAGCTTGTCAAAACCCCAAAATGAACTCGCTAAGGAAGTGGCAAAACAGTGCAAAGCCTATTTTCAAGACCCGCATTTTCAATTCGAATTACCAATCAAGCCCTTAGGCACAGCACACCAGCAAAAAGTGTGGAAGCGGATTCGCGAGATACCGGTTGGCAAAGCGAGCACTTATGGCGAGATAGCAAGCGCTATTAAGAGTGGTGCTCGTGCAGTCGGTACTGCATGCGGCGCCAACCCTTTTCCTTTGATCACACCCTGCCATCGCGTGGTATCTGCGCAAGGGATCGGTGGGTTTATGAAGGAAAATTCACCAGGTCTTTATCGTCAAATCAAGATATGGCTTTTAAAACACGAAGGCGTACTGTCAGTACTAGATTAGTTTTCTTAGAGGGCTTGATGCGTTATGAAAAAAGAGCTTCATGAGTGCATCACTACTAACAGCCATTTTTGTAAAGGCATAAAAAGCAAAAACAGTCTTTCTTGAGAGCTTTAGCTCATCTTTGTCATCGAAGTGTTTACGAGCGGCGATCTTAGAAAGCGTCATTACTGCTAAACCAAACGCTAAGAAACAAAAACGTCTGATTCCTAGCTCATCCTTTGGAATAAGAAGAATGTAGCTCATAGAGTCTTGAAGTTTTTGGTAGGCAATCTTTAGTAGTGCAACTTGGCTGATGTTAGCTGGCTTCCAAGAGACCCCACGCGCTTTGTCCTCTGACGAGTCTTTAAGGATATTCGTCATCTGCAGGGCTTGCCCAAAAGCAATGGAGAGCGCCTCACGTCCTCGGATATTCTTTTCAAATTCAGAGGAATGATTGCTAAAAATTGTGGTCAGAAGCTCTCCAACCACTCCCGCCACGACATAGCAATATTCCTCAAACTCGGGTAGATCCTGTAAACCAGTCTCAGTTTGCTTGCCATGAAAATGGGACATGCCATCAGACATGATAGAAACACATCGGCTAACGGCTACTTGATCTTCACTGGAGCAGGTATGCAAAATTCTTAGGACAGTTGGAGTGTGCGCAATTAAATCTAATTCATCTTGATTGCCGTAATCTTTGAGCGCTGTTAGACAGGGCTGAACAAAAGACTCCACAGGGGATTTTTCTAAAACTACATTGAGAAATAATTTGGATAGCTGTTGTTTGGTTTCTGGGCTAAGCTCTGCTGCATCTTCAATAGTGTCCACAATGCGGCAGAGCAGGTAGGTATTACCAACAACGGTCTCAATCATTGGTGGCAATAAAGGGATAGTAAGCGCAAAGGTTCGGGATACCGAGCGCAAAATGGCTTTTTGGTAGCTTAGATCAGCATCTAGATCATCGACAGGATTGGATTTGTCTGTACTCACCTGTCAATTATGTCAGACCAGCATGCCCTAAATTGGTCCAGAATTCCTTACTTATAAAAGTGACATAGCCATATAATTTCACCAAATTATGCAAGGAGAAGTGGGTTGTGTTGATTTGGTTCGTCATCATTTACTGGGTCATATCCGTTGGCATTGGCCTGTGGGCTGCCTTGCGTGTCAAAAATACCGCAGATTTTGCGGCTGCGGGACATAGCCTGCCGATGCCAATCGTGACAGCAACTGTTTTTGCAACCTGGTTTGGTTCCGAAACCGTGCTGGGTATTCCAGCAACTTTTTTAAAAGAAGGCCTAGGAGGCGTAGTCTCTGATCCTTTTGGCTCCTCACTATGTTTAATCTTGGTCGGCCTCTTTTTTGCGCGCCATCTTTATAACCGCCGCATGTTGACCATTGGTGATTTCTTTCGTGAAAAATATGGCCGTACTGTTGAAGTTCTTGTAACGCTATGTATTGTTGTTTCTTATTTGGGTTGGGTAGCAGCCCAAATTAAAGCTTTAGGCCTAGTCTTTAACGTGGTTTCTGATGGCAGCATCTCTCAGACTGGTGGAATGTTGATTGGCGCTGGTAGTGTGCTGATCTACACCCTGTTTGGCGGCATGTGGTCAGTAGCGATTACAGACTTTATTCAGATGATCATTATCGTGATCGGGATGCTTTACATTGGTGGTGAGTTGTCAACGCAAACAGGCGGTGTTAGCGCGGTGATCGAGCATGCCGCAGCTGCTGGGCAATTTAGTAATTTCTGGCCTGATATGAACTTGGCATCCATCTTAGGTTTTATTGCAGCCTTATGCACCATGATGCTGGGCTCAATTCCTCAGCAAGATGTTTTCCAGCGCATTACTTCTAGTAAAAATGTCAATATTGCGGTTAATGCTGCAATATTAGGTGGGGTGCTCTACTTTATTTTTGCTTTTGTACCAATGTATTTAGCCTACTCTGCAACTCTCATTAATCCTGGCCTAGTAAAAGAATATTTGCATACTGACCCGCAAATGATTTTGCCAAAATTGATTTTGAATCATGCGCCCCTCATTGCGCAGGTGATGTTCTTTGGCGCCTTGCTCTCTGCTATTAAAAGTTGTGCTAGCGCAACTCTTTTAGCGCCTTCGGTAACTTTTTCAGAAAATATTGTGAGAGGTTTCTTTAAACATCTAGCTGATGATGATTTACTGAAAATTATGCGAATCACAGTCCTTTGTTTCGCGATAGCAGTAACTTTCTTCGCAATCAACTCCGAGCTCTCGATTTTTAAGATGGTGGAGAGCGCCTACAAGGTGACGCTAGTTGCTGCTTTTGTACCATTGGCGTTTGGGGTCTACTGGAAAAGAGCCAATTCTTTGGGTGGCTTACTGTCGGTAGTAATGGGCCTCATGGTCTGGATTAGCTGTGAAATTCTGGCTCCGAAAGCCATCATGCCGCCCCAATTGGCGGGCTTATTGGCTAGTATTGCCGGCATGATTTTGGGTAGCTTGGTACCTAAAGAGAGCTTGAAGGCAGTTTAAAGTGATTTTTGCTTAAAAATTAAGCAATCAAAATTTTCCCACTGGGAAAAAGTTCTCCTCTAATATGTTGTTAATACAAAATTTTTTATTCTGATGGGGTTCCTATGAAAATCTGTGTGATCGGTGGGGGCGGCGCTATTGGCGGCTATCTAGCTGTCATGTTGGCGCGAGCGGGCAATGAAGTGACAGTAGTTGCTCGTGGCGCGACACTAGCCGCTATTAAAGAGCGTGGTTTGGCCTTGATTATGAATGAGCAGCCAGAGCCATTGGTTGCAGAAGTGAAGGCCGTAGAAAAAATTAAAGATGCAGAAACACCAGATGTTGTGATTTTGGCGGTGAAGGCGCATCAGGTTGAGCCCATTATTGATGATTTGGCCGCCATAATGGGGCCAGAAACCATTTTGATTCCGATGCAAAACGGTATTCCTTGGTGGTATTTCCAAAAGCTTGATGGTGAGTACCAAGATCATTCTGTTGAAACAGTTGATGCTGGTGGCCTTGCTAAGAAAGCCATTAATCCAAACAACATCATTGGTTGCGTGGTGTATCCCGCAACCTTTACTCAAGCTCCTGGCGTGATTCGTCACGTGGAAGGCAATCGCTTCCCATTGGGCGAGTTAGATGGCAAGTCTACTGAGCGCATTCAGAAGATATCCGAGATGATGGGCGCGGCAGGCTTTAAATCTCCCATTCTCGAGGATATTCGTTCTGAGATT
>CALQED020000075.1 GCA_943329505.2 Polynucleobacter meluiroseus
TGGAAAAATTCAGAATGCACAGTGGCTTGCTCAGGGCACGATCTATCCGGATGTGATTGAGTCAGCAGGTAAAGGCAAAAAGGGTGCGCATACGATCAAGAGTCACCACAATGTGGGCGGCTTACCTGAAGATATGCATCTCAAGTTGCTCGAACCTTTGCGCGAGTTATTTAAAGATGAAGTGCGCGAACTCGGTGTGGGATTAGGGTTGCCGCGTGAGATGGTATATCGCCATCCATTCCCTGGCCCAGGCTTGGGTGTTCGTATTTTGGGTGAAGTCAAGGCAGAATTTGCCAGCCTACTACAACGTGCTGACGCTATCTTTATTGAGGAATTACGCAACACGATTGATGAAGTAAGTCAGAAGTCTTGGTACGACTTAACCAGCCAAGCCTTTGCAGTATTTCTCCCGGTAAAGTCAGTGGGCGTGATGGGCGATGGCAGAACGTATGAATATGTTGTGGCACTCAGAGCAGTGCAAACTCAAGACTTTATGACTGCCCATTGGGCGCACTTACCACATGAATTATTAGGCAAAGTCTCCAATCGCATCATTAATGAAGTGCGTGGTATCAACCGCGTGGTTTACGACATCAGCGGAAAGCCGCCTGCAACGATTGAGTGGGAATAATTACTTCAGTAGATCACTGAGCACGGCAACATCCGGCATCGTTGGCAAAGAAATAATAGCTTCAATGAATTGACGCAATTTCTCATTAGGAAGGCGACTACTCAATTCTGATTCTGCTCTAGCAATATGATCTTGAAGGTTAAAGGGTCTGGCAATGCTTCCTTTGGGCGATACCACAAACGCACTCAATTGTTGGCCATTTCTCAAGGTGACAATGACCTTAGCGCTCACTGACTCTTCTGAGCTAGTCTTCTCTACCTCTTCATCTAACTCGCACCTGACCAACTGGGTGAAATGCATGACCTTTGGGTCTTGTAAGCCCATGACAAAATCATCAATTCCAAAAGAGAAAGTGCTGTTGCTTGATTTGCGCAACAAGCTGAGTGCAATCGCAAAAGGGGCGCTCATTTGGGCTGCCTGCAAATCAGTAGGATGATTAGTTGTTAGGCGTCCTTGAATAACTTTAGGTATGCCTAGATAGATTGATTCAATCTCGGCGGCATCAAAGTTAGGGTGACTACGAATTTCAGTGCTTGCCTCAATTGCCGAAAGCACGCGTGCACTGCAAGCGTGGGGTTTAACAGCTACTTCTGCAATTCGAAATTTTTTTCCTAGGCCATGCTCAAGCAAAGAAAAATCTACTGCATCAGCATAAGCCCTAGCAAAACCATCTTTACCTTCAAAAATATCAAGTGGTCCTGTAAAGCCAGATTCCACTAAAAGGGCTGCTTTGGTTCCAGAGCTGGCTGCCTGAGCAGCATGTAAACGCTTGACTGTTGAACCAGAGTGATAAAACTGAGTGAGCCCACCCGCGAAGGAAGCGGCAATACCTAGGCTGGCAGCAATGGATTTTTCGGCTGCAGGGCCTGGAAAGATTAACTTTGCTGCAGTCACTGCTGAGCCAAATACACCGATAGTAGAGGTGCTTTGAAAGCCTCTGCCAAAGTGGCTAGGTTGAATACAAAGTGCCAAACGGATCATGGCCTCATAACCTGCAGCAATTGCTGCTAAAACTTCTGCGCCAGATTGATGTCGAGCCTGGCCAATTGCTAATCCCGTGGAAAACATAATGCAACCAGGATGCAGCATTGCGCCTACATGAACATCATCGGCATCTAAGCTGCCGGCATATAAAGTATTGAGAAAAGTAGTGCTGACGGGATCATAGTGCGCATCAGAAAATAAAACGGGACTACTTCCTTTTCCTGCGGTGCCTTGGGCATAGCTGCGCCCCCATTGACTCCACTCCATACGCTCGCCAATAGAGGCAACACGGAAGTAATCTAAGGCGAAGTGAATTAATGATTCTTGAATCGGCGATGGTAGATCGCTAAATTGCAAGTTTGCCGCGAATTTTGAAATGATCTGGGTAGCTTGAGTCATATATTGAGAGAGATTATTTCCTTAAGGCAAATAGGGGGTGTAAATCTTTAAGACCTTCTACCCCATAAGCTTCTTGTAGCCAAGCCTTGCATTTGGTTTCACCTAACATCTTGGCACTTAAAGCCAGAAAACGCGCTGCTACCTCATCCGTAGTCATCGGATTTTGGGGGCAACCCTTAGGACTAACGACAAAATACTCTTGATTGCTGCCATCATGCATATGTACAGTCACTCTTCCAGAAACTGATTCACTCGTGGTGCACTTTTCTACTTCCGCATCTACTACGCAAGTGGTACGTCGACATAAATCCCAAACAGACTCCATCTGCAGAGCAGATTCATAATCATCAACCGATAAAGCTAGTGGGATTGGCTTGTCTGGGCCCAGCACAAATGTCATAGCAACTGCAAATGGTGTACTCAACTGAGCCTGCTGGATATCAATAGGATTATTTGAGGCCAACTTACTCATCATGGCCCCATGAACACCGATCGTAATAGACTGTATGTCTTGAGCCTTGATACCTGAGATTAATAAAAAGTTAGCTGCTTCAATAGCGGCTTGCATACGCACACTACCAACATGAGGCTTTAATGAAACCCATTCAGTTGGAAAATCGACACCTAAATTTTCAATAGATACTTTTGGATCGAATCGATCAGAGAATGCCCGCGCAAAACCTTGAGTGCCTTCAATCGCATCATGTGGGCCAGTTAGCCCAGCATGTGCCAATAATGCAGCCTCAACACCATTCGCTGCAGCCTTGCCGGCATGAAAGCGTTTAATGTCAGAGCCCGAGACGAAAAATTGTGAGAGGCCACAAGAAAATGTTGCCGCAATACCAAGAGCATTGCTACAGCCTTCGGGAGATAATTTCAGCAAACGCGCACAGGCTGCTGCTGCGCCAAATACACCGCAGGTAGGAGTTCCTTGAAAACCACGTAATGAATGTTCGGGTTGTATCGACATACCAATCCGAATAGCAGTCTCATAGCCCACCAATACTGCCGTGAGCAATTCTTCACCCGTACATTTCACGAACTCTGCCATTGCTAAAGCTGCAGGCCAAATCACTACCCCGGGATGAATAATGGCAGCTACGTGAGAATCATCCCAATCGAGACTACCGGCAGCCACCCCATTAATAAAAGCAGCCCTAGCAATATCTACTTTGGTATCTGTGTATAAAACACTAGCCTCTTGATTGGATGCATGAAATTGATAAAGCTGAGTTACTGCATTTGTCCATGGGCGATCTTGTCCGGCTGATGCGGCACGAAAATAATCAATCATCAACACTGGCATCAAACTCTTGATCTTAGGAGTCGCCTCTTTCCACTGAAATGTAGCAACAAATTTACCTAATGTTTTAGTAACTGGTAGAGCATTTATTGCAGGATGATTCATCAAAAACCTTAATTAGAAGTAATATTGCCGGCTTTAATAACCTTGCCCCATTTTGCAAAATCTAATTGCAAATAAGCAGCTAAATCTCCTGGACTACCGCCCCCAACTTCAATTCCTTCTTCGATAAAACGTTTTCTTAGCTCTGGTGACTTCAATGCTTTATTGAGCTCAAGATTCAAGCGCGTGACTATCTCAGACGGCATATCAGCCGGCCCAAAAAGACCCCACCATTGATTTGATTCAAAACCAGGTAGGCCAGACTCAGCTAGGGTTGGTAGTTCAGGGGCAATTTTGATGCGCTTGGTACTGGTAACTCCTAAAGCTTTTAGTTTTCCAGACTTCACCATTGGCCCTACGCTAGCATATGCAGCAAATAATAGAGAAACTTGTCCACCGGCAACATCTACTACTGCTGGTGCAGCACCTTTATATGGCACGTGCAAAAATTCAACACCGCTAGCCTGTTGGTAAAGCTCACCAGTCAAATGACTCAGCGTGCCGCTACCATTGGATGCAAAAGTATAAAAATTGGGTTTTGCTTTCGCAGCTGCAATTAACTCAGAGGAATTTTTAAATGGCAGAGTTGGATTAATTACTAATACATTTGGCGAGTAACCAATAAAGCCAATAGGCGTGAAACTCTTAATGGGATCAAACCCTAGCTTTGCATTCAAATGCGGATTAATAGACATCGTGCTACTGGAGGTCAAAAGCAGGGTATAGCCATCTGGCGCAGCTCGCGATACAAATTGCGCACCAATGCCACCACCAGCACCCGGTTTGTTATCAACTACAAAGCTACTTTTAAAATTCTCAGTTAGTTGTTGAGAAACCAAGCGGACAACCACATCTGCGGCCCCACCAGGAGGAAACGGTGTGACAACCTGAACGGGGCGACTTGGATAACTGTCTGCGTGAGTGAATCCTGAATGTATCAGGATGAGCAAAAATAGATAGAATTTATATTGAGTAAGTAAGCGCATTTGTTTTTTCATTGATCTCGATTGGTTATTTTATAACGCCCGATTTATTAAGTGCATTGAAAAAAACGGCTCTCGAGTCTCGTTTCAAGTCCATCATGTAATATTCTTGAATAACCACCCATAGGTCTTAACCAAGATGATCAAGATAATTTTTCAAGCTCTTTTACTTGCATTAGTTTTTAGCCAGCATTGCAGCGCACAAAACTCATCGCAAACTTATCCTAATAAGCCGGTATCTATCATCGTGACTTATGCGCCTGGTGGCTTGGGGGACGTTCTAGCGAGAAGATTAGCTGAAAAACTCAGTGTTCGAACTAAGCAGTCTTTTGTAGTGGAAAACAAGCCTGGCGCCACTGGGGCATTAGGAACTCGTTTTGTTGCTAAATCTAAAGCAGATGGCTATACCTTATTGCTAGGTCAAACAGGCGAAATGGTTATCAATCCCTTGGTCAATAAAGATGTTGGATATGAGCCAGCTAAAGATTTTAAGCAGATTGCACTGATTGGTGAAGCCCCGTTGATTCTAGTTTCCCCGGGGAACTCAAGCTACCGCACACTTCCTGAATTTATTAAGCTAGCAAAATCCAAATCGGGCGAAATGACCTACGCATCATCTGGAAGTGGTACGCCAGGGCATCTAGCGGCAGTCGCCCTAGTTCAGGATATGAATATCAATATGACACATGCGCCTTATAAAGGGGCAGGCCAAGCTCTAACAGACTTGCTTGGAGGACATGTAGATATCTTTTTCTCTAGCGCCCCGGCAGTATTGCCGCATATTGAAAGTAAAACGCTCAGAGCGCTTGCGGTTTCCTCAGAGAAAAGAATGGCAGTTCTTCCAGAGGTCCATACAGTGTCAGAAGATGCGATACGGGGATTTAACTTCACGCTTTGGGGAGGTGTCTTTGCTCCAGCAGGTACCCCCAATGCCATCACGAACTATTTGAATACCGAAATCAATGAAGTCCTAAAAGACCCAGCTTTCACTACTCAACTTGAAAAGGACGGTATTCTTATCAAACCAAACTCATCAGCTGAGTTCGGAGATTTGATGAAACGTGAAACTATTAAATACACTAAGCTCCTCAAAACGATTGAGATTAAGAGCGAGTAAATTTATCTCAATAGCTATATGAATCGCACCCATATCAATTTGATCATTCAAATGGCTGCCGATGTCTGATTTCGAAGTGCCAATGGGGGCATGTGATTGCCATGTTCATGTCATTGGCCCTCAATCTCAATACCCGATGGTCTCAGACCGAGTCTATACCCCGCCAGAATGTGGTGTAGATCAACTCAAGATTTACCTCAAGCAGCTCAAGCTTGCGAGAGTTGTGCTTATTCAGCCTAGTTTTTATGGCAGAGATAACACTTATCAATTACTAGCTACTCAGGAAATAGGGAGTACTGCTCGTGCAGTCATTGTGATTGATGACAAAACAAGTGATCGAGAGCTTGCTCAAATGGTTTCTATGGGCGCCCAAGGTGTTCGCATGAATTTATCTACCTCAGGAGTATTAGATCCCGAGATTGCACGCCGACAATTAATCCAGTTAGCCGAACGCATTCAAGACTTTGGTCTTCATATTCAGATCTATTCATCACCTCAAATATTTGCAGGCATTGCTAAAACCATTTACACCTTGCCAGTACCAGTTGTTTTTGATCACTTTGCATCTATCCCGGCTGCAGGTTTCCAAGCATCGCGTGAGCTTCCGGTGATTCTGGATTTACTCAAATCAGGGCAGATTTATATTAAGTTATCTGGGGTATACCGTATCTCTAGTGCAAATCCAGACTATGCTGAGGTAAAAGATTTGGCACAGCGATATGTAGATACTAATCCTGATCGAATACTGTGGGCCAGTGACTGGCCCCATACCAATACTCTGCCAGGCATACCAGCAAGTCAAACAACACCCTACAGAACTGTGGATGACAAAAAAGTATTGCAACTACTGCCTCAATGGATTCCAGATCGGCACGATCTTCTCAAAGTATTTGTAAGCAA
>CALQED020000076.1 GCA_943329505.2 Polynucleobacter meluiroseus
CCTTTCACCCCAGCCTGATACAAAAACTCATAGTCTTGTCTTGGAATAACACCACCCACAAAAACGATGATGTCATCCGATCCTTGTTTCTTAAGCTCTGCAATGATGGCTGGTACCAAGGTTTTATGACCCGCTGCCAAAGTCGAGACGCCGAGAGCATGAACATCATTTTCAATAGCCTGTCGGGCGCACTCTTCAGGTGTTTGGAACAAAGGTCCGATGTCGACGTCAAATCCTAAGTCTGCATAGGCGGTTGCAACAACCTTAGCTCCACGGTCATGGCCGTCTTGACCAAGCTTCGCAATCATCACGCGCGGACGACGTCCAAAGTCTTTTGCAAAATCAGCGATCTCTGTTTGTAATTTTGCCCAGCCTTCAGCTGAGTCATAAGCGGCTGCATACACTCCGGTCACCTTTTGAGTATCGGCGCGATGGCGCCCGTAAACTTTTTCTAATGCATCAGATACTTCACCAACAGTTGCACGCAAACGCATTGCGTTAACGGATAACTCTAATAAATTGCCAGAGTGATCCTCTGCAGCCTGAGTGAGTGCTTCTAATGCGGCCTCTACTTTTTTACTATCTCGCCTAGCTTTGATCTCTTTTAATCGAAGGACCTGACCTTCGCGCACTTTGTCGTTATCGATCATCAAGACATCAACCAACTCTTCTTTGCCAAGCTTGTATTTATTTACACCCACAATGACATCTGCGCCTGAATCAATTTTGGCCTGTTTTTCAGCAGCTGCCGCTTCAATCTTGAGCTTAGCCCAACCGCTCTCCACAGCTTTAGTCATGCCGCCCATGGCATCGACTTCTTGAATAATCTCCCAGGCTTTATCAGCCATCTCTTGGGTTAGGTTCTCCATCATGTAAGAGCCCGCCCAGGGATCAATGACGCTAGTGATATGGGTTTCTTCTTGAAGAATTAGTTGAGTATTGCGGGCGATACGGCTTGAGAACTCTGATGGCAAAGCAATGGCCTCATCCAATGAATTGGTATGCAAAGATTGCGTGCCGCCAAAGACTGCAGCCATCGCTTCTACTGTTGTTCTCACAACGTTGTTATATGGGTCTTGCTCGGTTAATGACCAGCCAGAAGTTTGGCAGTGGGTTCGCAACATCAAGGACTTTGGATTCTTGGGTTCGAATGATTTCATAATGCGCCACCACAACAAACGTGCTGCGCGTAATTTAGCAACCTCGAGATAGAAGTTCATGCCTATTGCAAAAAAGAAAGAAAGGCGACCGGCAAATCCATCAACATCTAATCCTTTGGCCAGCGCAGTTTTGACATACTCTTTGCCATCCGCCAATGTGAACGCCAATTCCAGGACTTGATTCGCTCCAGCCTCTTGCATGTGATAACCCGAAATCGAGATCGAGTTAAATTTAGGCATGTGCTTTGCCGTGTACTCAATGATGTCGCCAATAATGCGCATCGATGGCTCTGGTGGGTAAATATAGGTATTTCGCACCATGAACTCTTTGAGAATATCGTTCTGAATAGTTCCTGATAAGAGCTCTTGCTGAACACCCTGCTCTTCACCTGCAACGATATAACCAGCCAGCACAGGCAGTACAGCGCCATTCATGGTCATCGATACAGAAACTTTATCTAATGGGATGCCATCAAATAATATTTTCATATCTTCAACTGAATCAATGGCGACGCCAGCCTTACCAACATCACCAGTTACCCTTGGATGATCAGAGTCGTAGCCGCGATGGGTTGCTAAATCAAAAGCGACCGAGACGCCTTGGCCACCTGCATCTAAGGCTTTACGATAAAAGGCATTAGATTCTTCTGCAGTGGAAAATCCAGCGTACTGCCGAATCGTCCAAGGTCGTACCGAATACATGGTTGCCTGTGGTCCACGAATGAATGGCTCAAAACCAGGCAAGGTGTTGGTGTAATTTAAACCTTGAGTATCTGCAGAGGTGTAAAGCGCTTTTAGTTGAATGCCATCAGGAGTCTGCCAACCTAGCTTTTCTACATCGCCATTAGGAGCAGATTTTTGCGCTGATTTTTTCCAAGCATCTAGATTGACTTCTGGAAAGGATGGCCATATATCAGCAGGACTTTTCTTTTCTGAACTCACAAAACACTCCTGTTTTTTTGTTGCATTGCATATAAGATTTCCTAATTCTGCTTGACTATTCCGAATTTGTCCAGCTATCATGTATACATAATTATGAATACAAAACTAATTAATAGGCCGCTATACGAAGATGTCGCAGATCGGCTACGGGAACAGATTTTCTCCAAAGAACTAGCTCCAGGAAGTTGGCTAGATGAACAAAACCTAGCCAAGCAATTTGGAATTAGCAGAACCCCAATGCGTGAAGCCATCAAAGTATTGGCTTCTGAAGGCTTAATTACCATCAAAATGCGCCGAGGCGCCTATGTCACTGAGATTGCGAGAAAGGATTTAGAGCAGATTTTCACTATTCTCTCCCTACTGGAAGGCGAAGCAGCTCGGGAAGCAGCAGCAAAAGCAAGCGAAGAAGAGCTCAATCAATTGGATTACTGGCATCATCGCCTTGAAAAGGCAGCCGCTGATCGGGATATTGAGCAATTCTTTGAAATTAATGGCAAATTTCATGAATTAATCCGTGAAATTGCTGGAAATCGCTGGATGAATGGCGTGATTGAAGACCTTCGCAAGGTGCTGAAATTACACCGCAGGGACTCCTTGACTAGTACAGGCAGGTTGCAAAACTCCCTAATAGAACATCGCGCTATTTTGAATGCCCTGTTAAAACGAGACCAAGCTGCTGCAGAAAATATCATGCGCAAACATATGGCGCAGGGTCTAGAAGCGCTTCGATAAAAGGATATTTATTTATAAATAACAAAGGCTTAGAAAAATCTTCTAAGCCTTTATTTAAATTAAAGAGTGCTACTGATGAGATGCCCTACTTCTTGATAACGAAGTTCCCTGGCAATGATGCGATGTAAGCAGCGATATCTTGCAAATCGTTATCAGAAAAAGACTGAACCTGGGATCCCATAATGGCATTATTGCGCCCATATTTTGCATTCCCATTGCCCACTTTATAGGCTTTCAAGGTGTAGTAGATGTAATCAGAGTATTGACCTGCTAGCTTAGGATAAACCGGCAAAATAGGTGCATTCAAGCCAGCACCATGGCAAGAAGCGCAATTCGCTTTCTCTACTAAAGCCTGGCCTTTGCTGATACTGGCAGCATTAGCAACATTAACTAAACCAATACTGGTAAACAAAACTGCGGTAACTAGTGCAAATTTCATGAACATGTCTCTATCACTTCAATGGGTTATTCGGTGAGCTGGCAGTTTGCGCAGCATAGTATTCGCCAATATCAGCCATATCCTGATCAGAGAGGCTGGCAGCAATAGCGCGCATCGTTGGATGCTTTCGATTGCCCTTCTTGTATTCAGACAAAGCAGATGCAATGTAAGCGGCATTTTGACCGCCCAACATAGGCACTCTATAAACCAGTGGGTAGTCTGCACGATATTCTGGAATGGAATGGCAGCCAACACAGAGCCAAACCTTACCATTACCTGCAGCAGCATTGCCTTTAACCTCTTGAGCCTGAACAGTAAATCCAGCAAATGCTAGACCGGTACAGACTAGCATTTGAGAAAGAATGGAGAGTTTTTTCATAGAAATCGATAAATGGAAGTTTGCTTTAAATCAAGTGCACAGAGTATAGCGGAGAGCAGACCTCCTGGGCATTGTTTAGTGATTCCAGGGCCCAAAATCATGAGAAATACTGAAAATTTAGCTCTATTTCCCTATACTTGAACGTCTGATAAAAGACCTTTTGATTGCCTCTTATGACCAAGTCGTTAAACCCATTCCCATCCCAAAATCCCCGTCGCTTTGATGGCAGCCAAAGCTATGTTGCAACGGCTGACCTCAAGCTAGCAGTAAATGCAGCAATCGCGCTGCAACGTCCTTTGCTCATTAAAGGGGAGCCTGGTACTGGCAAAACCATGTTGGCCGAGGAAGTCGCTGCCGCTCTGAAGATGCCACTCTTGCAATGGCATATTAAGTCGACCACCAAAGCACAGCAAGGTTTGTATGAATACGATGCCGTGAGTCGTTTGCGCGATTCTCAGCTAGGGGATGAAAAAGTCAAAGATATCCGCAATTACATCGTCAAGGGTGTATTGTGGCAAGCCTTTGAAGCTGATGAGCCTACCGTTTTACTGATTGATGAGATTGATAAGGCTGATATTGAGTTTCCAAATGATCTTTTGCGTGAAATTGATCGCATGGAATTTTATGTTTATGAAACCCGCGAATTGATTAAAGCGAAACATCGCCCTCTAGTCATCATCACCTCCAATAATGAAAAAGAATTGCCTGATGCCTTTTTGCGTCGCTGCTTTTTCCATTACATTACCTTCCCTGATGCGCAAACCATGCAAAGCATCGTGGATGTCCATCACCCCAATATTAAGCAGGATCTCCTAGAGGCTGCTCTGCAGGCCTTCTACCAAATCCGCTCATTACCAGGCCTAAAGAAGAAGCCCTCTACCTCTGAGCTGATTGACTGGCTAAAACTGTTGCTAGCTGAAGATATTCCTCCTGAGGCTCTCTATAGCCAAGAAGACAAAGTGGTCGTACCGCCACTTCATGGTGCTTTATTAAAAAACGAACAAGACATTCATTTATTTGAACGTCTGGTGATGATGAATCGCAATCATCGCTAAACAGACATAGCTTAATCTGATGTTGATTCAATTCTTTCTCAAGCTGAAAGAGGCTAAGGTGCCTGTCTCAGTTCGAGAATTTTTAACACTTTTAGATGCCTTGAAAGCTGGAGTGATTCAGCCTTCGATTGATGAGTTTTACCAACTCTCCCGCATGACCTTAGTCAAAGATGAGCAGTACTTTGATCGCTTTGATCAAGTTTTTGGTCATTACTTTAAGGGCATTGAGCAGATCATCGCCCTATCTCCGGATATTCCGCTCGATTGGCTAGAGAAAAAACTGCAACGCGTGTTGACTGATGAAGAAAAAGCTGCCCTGCAGAAATTGGGTGGGCCAGAGGCACTCAAAAAACGGCTTGAAGAATTACTCAAGGAGCAAAAAGAGTGGCATGGTGGTGGCAACAAGTGGATTGGGGCTGGCGGTTCATCCCCTTTTGGACATAGTGGCTTCCATCCAGAAGGCATTCGCATAGGCGGGGAAAGTGCTGGCAACCGCACTGCGATCAAAGTATGGGAAGCTCGAGAATTTAAAGACTATGACTCTGATCTAGCCTTGGGTACACGTAATATCAAGGTGGCACTGCGCCGATTGCGGCGCTTTGCACGTGAAGGTTCAGTGTTGGAGCTTGATTTAGATAAGACGATTCACTCGACTGCTGCTAATGCGGGCATGCTCGATATTCAGATGCGACCTGAGCGTCATAATCAAGTCAAAGTATTGTTGCTAATGGATGTTGGTGGTTCCATGGATGATCATATCCAACGCATTGGAGAATTATTCTCAGCCGCTAAAGCCGAATTTAAGCATCTTGAGTCTTACTATTTTCATAACTGTGTTTATGAAAATCTCTGGAAAAGTAATCGTCGTCGTAGAGACCAAGTGACTGCTACGCAAGACATCATCAATCAATATGGCCCAGACTACAAACTCATTTTTGTGGGTGATGCCACTATGTCGCCCTATGAAATCCTCAGCCCAAATGGTTCTGTTGAATACAACAATAAAGAAGCTGGGGCAGTTTGGATGAATCGTCTCCTAGATCACTTTCCGCACTTTGCCTGGCTAAATCCTGAGCCAGAATCGATTTGGGAATATCGCCAATCAATCGATATTATGAAAAATCTCATGAAAGATCGCATGTACCCGGTTACTCTCAACGGCCTAGAGAGTGCCATGCGCCAGCTATCTAAGTAATTTGCCAGTAAGATTCTGTTATTCATCTTCTATCCCTCTATTGAAAAAATACTATGAGCAATATTAGCAATCGCCTTAAAACCCTCGGCATCGATTTACCACCTCCTGGACCGCCCGCGGCAGCATATGTGATGGCTGCAACTACTGGTAATACCATATTTTTATCAGGCCACATTGCTAAACGAGATGGCAAGCCTTGGGTTGGTAAATTAGGTAAAGATATGGATACCGATACTGGTAAAGCGGCGGCCCGATCTATCGCGATTGATTTACTCTCAACCTTGCAGAACCATCTTGGCTCACTTGATCAAGTCAAGCGTATCGTAAAAGTCATGGGCTTGGTGAACTCTACCAATGAATACACAGAACAGCATTTAGTTGTGAATGGTTGCTCTGAGTTGTTATTCGAAGTCTTTGGGGATGCTGGTAAACATGCTCGTAGCGCTTTTGGTGTTGCTCAGATCCCCTTGGGTGCTTGCGTTGAAATTGAATTGATTGCTGAGATCTAAGCAAG
>CALQED020000077.1 GCA_943329505.2 Polynucleobacter meluiroseus
AAAAAGGCAAAGGACTTCAGACCTAAATCCTTGAAGATACGACTAAATTGATCTTCGACCACATCAGCTAAGCAGCCTACTACCAATAAATCAACTTCATCTGATTGGGTGGACTTAGGCAGATCTTGTACTAGCGCAGCTAAGCACGCATCTTCCCCTTGGGTAAAAGTCGTTTCAATACCGCTACCAGAGTAATTGAGAATGCGCACTTTAGGAGCAAAGGTTTTACCTAAGCGTTGTGCCGCTCTCGATAAATCCAACTTAATCACTTCTGAAGGGCAAGAACCAACTAAAAATAGTAATTTGATATCGGGACGGCGCTCTAGTAATTGCTTGACCACTTTATCCAACTCATCATTGGCATCTGCCAAACCAGCTAAATCTCGATCATCAATAATGGCGGTTGCAAAACGGGGCTCTGCAAAAATCATCACGCCAGCGGCAGACTGAATTAAATGAGCGCAGGTACGGGAACCAACTACGAGAAAAAATGCATCTTGAATTTTGCGATGCAGCCAGATAATCCCAGTGAGGCCACAGAAAACCTCTCTTTGCCCTCGCTCTTTCAGAGGCTGGAAATTAATGGGCTGAGAATCAACCGTCACTTCTTGGGATACAGAATTCAATTCTTACCTCAGACTTTGCTATAAGAAATGAATAGAAAATTGAAATGGTTGGCCTTCAAACCATTTTCAAAAAGGGGGTCAAGCCAAAAATGAGTCATACCGTAAAACGTTGTTCTATAGATGCCTTAGTAAAAGCCTCTTGGAGGGTTTTAGATATAAGTGTTTACACCGATTAAATGGGGTTTAATGGGGTCTAGAGCTAGCAGGAGGGCTGTTTTGGGCCAAAGAAAAAGCCCCAAATACCTTCAATATTGTGGGGCTTTTTATGGGCTAAGAATTGGGCTTTATCGCTGAGACTTGAGTAGAGCCTTAAAGGTCAGGACACTTAAAGCTACTGCAATACCAAAAGAAACTAACAGCATTGCAAATTTAGATTGGGTCTGACCTGTAGG
The DNA here is from genome assembly GCA_943329505.2 of Polynucleobacter meluiroseus. Taxonomy (GTDB): domain Bacteria; phylum Pseudomonadota; class Gammaproteobacteria; order Burkholderiales; family Burkholderiaceae; genus Polynucleobacter; species Polynucleobacter meluiroseus_E. The sequence goes on from CALQED020000077.1 coordinate 1,019, forward strand.
AAAAATCAGATAAAAAGCAACGGTAATGCTGATCACCATGCCGCAAAATCCAGCTATCTTAGAGATCCGGTCTCTTACATCATGAAATTTCATCATGCTCTGCATCCTTTCAGGGTTTTATCTTCTACTTATAAGAACATCAATGAATGATTGCTCATTTATTGGGAAAACTTTAAACCCCGTGATTGGCAGAGTCAAGATATCTAGGGTAAACCCTTGATTAAATTCTATTTTTCTCAATTTCAAGCATACCTTCTGCAATCCCATATAGCGGCTCATAAGCCAATTGCTCCTGAGCCTTTGCTATGGAGACAGAAAACGGGTGCGCCATTAAATGAACCATCTCCTGGATTAAAGGAGGTTCACCACGCAGCGGCAAATATTTCCAACCATTTTCTGTAAAGCGCGCCAAAGGACGAGCAAAGAAGCGAGGTATGGATAAAGTGGGCACCTTGTAATGACCCGCCTTGAGTCTCATAGTCATCCAGCGCCTAAATGAAATTGCAGGTCCATCGCTGATAAAAAAACTTTGTCGATTGGATGTTGAGAGCAACGCTTTTTTAACCGCTTCGCAAAGATTTTGAATGTAGCAAGTTGAAAAAGGATAGTCACCCTGATCAAACCAGCCAAACTTGTTCAGATCAGCAGCTTTACCCAACATTTGGTCAACCAAATCACCCTTACCCCAAACTGAAGCGGGTCTTAGACAAATAATCCGCAGAGCGTCATCTCCAGCATCCATCACAAACTGTTCTGCCTGGGATTTGCTATGACTATAAGGAAAGTATTGAAGTGCTGGTAAAGGTCGGACTTCTGAAACATCGAGATTTGGGCTGACGGGATGTTTCGCAATCGATGCATCACTCATGTAGATAAACTGCTTAACACCTGCTAGCCTTACTGACTCTAAAATATTTTTTGTCATGAGAACATTGGTCTCATGTAGCATTTTTTTTGAATTCCAGAGCCTCATCTCCGCAGCGCAATGAATCACACTATCAATGCCCTGCAAGCGCTTGGCTAAGTTGTGGACATCATTTAAGTCGCCCAACCAAACTTCTAGGCGATCTTGTTGGAGGCTGTTGAGCTCTGGTGCACGATAGTGGCAAACGATCTCATGGCCCGCTGCATGCAAAGACTGTTTCAAATGGCTTCCCACAAAACCACTGGCACCAGTCAAAAAGATCTTCATTGACTACTCATTTAGTGAATTTACTAAGCCACTGGCCAAGAAACATGGCAGATTTTCCGTAGTAATAGGCAGTGGCTAGCAATACCTTTGGCGAGAAAGAAATAATCAAAATCAGCAGCACTACAAAGAAGGACCAATGCTGCGTAGACCCATAGCCGGCTAATACTATGAGCCCTAGAAAAATGAGTGTGCGCACTTGACCGCGCGGTAGCCAGGGACTTCTTTTGTATACGGGATCTTTATTAGTTGCGGAGCTTTCGCTTGTCATCTTCTTGCTATCACTAAAAATACAACTCCAATCTAAGTGATCTATCATAGATAATTATTAGGGATTATTCAATGACCAAGCAGAGCAACAAGACAAATCCCCGCGGGTTTCGCACCCTAGCAGCACTGACCCCTTTTTTAAAGCCATATAAAAAGCAATTTATATTGGCCATCTTCAGTTTAGTACTTGCTGCTAGCGCAACTTTAGCCGTCCCATTCTCTTTTAGGCAAATCATTGATTTGGGATTTAATGCCAATAGTGGCAACCAAATTAATGCGACTTTTTTAACCCTATTTGTCGTTGCTTGCTTGGTAGCATTGGGAACGTCACTGCGTTTTTATATGGTGTCATGGTTGGGCGAAAAAATCACGACTGATATTCGTTCAGCAGTCTATAGCCATGTCATCAAACAAAGCCCGGAGTTTTTTGAATCTACGCATAGCGGTGAAATCCTATCGCGCCTGAATACGGATACGGTACTGATTCAGACATTAATTGGTACCAGCGTCTCGATGGCCATCCGAAATATGCTGCTCTTAGCAGGTGGTTTGGTGATGATGTTTATTACCAGTCCAAAATTATCTGTCTTGATTTTTGCTACCCTACTGCTCACTATCATTCCCACCGTCATCATGGGTAGAAGAGTTCGCAAGCTCTCTCGCAATTCTCAAGACAAGATTGCAGATGCCTCTGCTTTAGCAGGTGAAAAATTAAATGCAATACCAACTATTCAGTCATTCACTAATGAAAAGATAGAGATCAACCGTTTTAATCAAGCAATTCAAACTGCGCTGGTTGCTGCCATTACTCGGACGCAAGCTAGATCTCTACTCACCTTTGTTGCAATTTTATTTGGCTTTACCAGCATTATTTTGGTTCTGTGGCTTGGTGCTTATGCAGTCATGGACAATCAAATTACTGCTGGAGAGTTATCCCAATTTATTTTGTATGCCGTGATTGTTGCAGGCGCTATCGCCGGCATCTCTGAAGTAGTCGGCGACACCCAAAGAGCCATTGGCGCTAGTGATCGTCTTTTAGAGCTTTTAAATGTTCAATCTTCCATCCAAACAATAGCAGTCGTGGACTCAATTCCTCAGGTTAATGCAAATGGTATTGGAGTAGAAATGCAAAACTTGGGCTTCCACTATCCGTCTAATCAAAATCCCGTTTTATCTGATGTCTCTTTTGAAATTAAACCTGGCGAAAGAATTGCTATTGTCGGACCCTCAGGCGCTGGTAAGACCACCCTCTTTCAGCTACTCCAGCGCTTCTATGATCCAACGAGTGGGGAAATTCTATTTAATGGTATCAACATTCGAGACCTTGAGCTTGAAGCGCTACGAAAAATGATTGGTGTAGTGCCGCAGGACATTGTGATTTTTTCTGATAACGCGATGGAAAATATTCGTTTTGGAAAAATGGATGCTACTGATGACGAAGTGTTTGCTGCTGCTCGCCTGGCTATTGCCGATGAATTCATTTCCAGATTGCCAGAGGGCTACCAAAGCTTCTTAGGTGATCGAGGCATCCGTTTATCTGGAGGACAAAAACAGCGAATCGCGATTGCGAGAGTCTTGTTAAAAAATCCAGCCCTATTACTTCTCGATGAAGCCACGAGCGCTTTAGATGCTGAGTCTGAGTTACTTGTTCAACGCGCCCTTGAAGCTGCCATGGATCATCGGACAACGATTGTGATTGCTCACCGACTCTCCACAGTAAAACAAGCCGACAAAATTTTAGTGTTAGAGCATGGCCGAATCATTGAAACTGGTACCCATGCCGATTTGATTCAGCGTAGCGGTCTTTATGCCCGCTTAGCTAAGCTCCAATTTACCGACAAATAAGTCAGCATCATCTCAAAAAGCGATGGGTAGCGCAGTCTTAATGCTGCTTATGCGATGTAGATACTATTTTTTCGGTGTAGGCAATCGCCAGTGCAGATAGCACGAAGGTAACATGGATAAGGGTCTGCCACATTAATGTCTTTTCATCATAGGATGCAGCATTAATAAACGTCTTGAGCAAATGAATGGATGAGATACCAATAATGGCGGTTGCTAGCTTCACCTTCAGTACACCGGCATTTACGTGAGATAGCCACTCTGGTTGATCGGGATGATTTTCTAACTCCAAACGCGAGACAAAAGTCTCCCAGCCACCCACAATAACCATTACCAACAAGTTGGAGATCATGACTACGTCTATTAAACCTAGGACAACGAGCATTAATGCCGTTTCAGTCATGCTCTTGTTAGCCATCATGCTAATGAGGTGATAAAGCTCTATCCAGAACTGCCAAACATAAACACCCTGAGCAACAATGAGGCCAATATATAACGGCGCCTGTAACCAGCGGGACATAAATATCCAACGTGGCAAAGGACGTAATTTTTTATCTAGGTAAGTTTCTTTGTCTTCGGTCATCTTTGAATATTAACGAACTTTAGGGTTTTGTTATTGTAAGAAAAGCCATAAATTACATAGGGGCATTATTGGATGAGAAAAATAGTATTTGACGCAAAAAGTCTAGGTTAGTATTTACTTTAGATCTTAAATGGGTATTTTCAATGCGCCTAGAATGATCTGATACATATTGAAAATTCTTTAGGAGACCTTGAATGTCTAGAGATAAATTAGGATTATTTGCATTTGCTTTGGTGCTAATGGGATTTATTGTCTTTGTGAAAACAGGATCTTTTCTCCTGTTTTCCGTAGGCATCGTATCTGTGGCATTTTTAATCTTCTCAAAAAGCAAATTTATTAAATAGATGACTGGTGCGAAGCTAGAACTGATTCTTGAATTTGGCGTGATATTAATTTCGCCGATTATCTATCACTTCTATCTTCTGAAATATAAAAAAATGGCGCGCGAAATTGTTTTTAAAGATATCAAGATTTACTTATTTCTTTATGCGCTTATAGCAATGACTGGCTTATTTGTTGTATTAAGATAAATCGTCTGTCATCAACGATACAAAATATCGCACTTCTACCGATCGTATTCGGCAGCAAATTCATGATTTACATCACGATGCTTGGCTTCATCCTCTCGAACTGCAATGACGACATCACGCAATGTAGCATCGGCAGATAAATTCCAATAATCAATCGCAATTTTGGGTGCAGCGATATTGGGTAATGTGCCATTATCAATTTCTCGCAAATATTCTGTATAGGAATAAACTGCCTCCTCTTCAAAATATCCCACAATTCGGTGGGCCGTCCTGGGGAAAAAAACATAGATAACGAAGAACACATTCCAGAAGATTGCCTGCGCAATCATCACCAAAAAACGCTCGAATAAATTTGGCTTCGCAATCTCAATAAAGGTCATCAAGTGCATTCTTTCGTTCTCTGCCTCAGCTAATAAGGTACGAATCTTAGGGCCATAACCAGGCTTCATTGTTCGCAAACTGGTGAGGTGCGTCCACATTCCAGAAACCATCCCTGGAACACCAGCGACTGTCTCGAGAACAACTGCACGATGACCATATCTTTTTTGGAAGAAAGTATCCGCAAAGAAACGCATACTTTTTGTAAATGAAAGGGCCACTCTGTCAGATAAATTAACTGGTTGGTAGTGGCTCATTGGATACTCTTTAATTCGTAATGGATAACTAAATCTTACTCGCTTCAGAAAATATCTGCCGAGCTTAATGAAGCTTCACGATGGAATCCGTTCTACGATGAATTAAGCGACTGATAGTGTCTAGAAACACCTTAACCCAGCCATGAAGGGCGAGCTGATGTAATTTGTACAAACTTATGTACATGAGCTTTGCAAACAGTCCCTCAACCATGAGGCTGCCGCCAATCAATCCCCCCATCATGCTACCCACGCTACTGTATTCACCTAAGGAAACAAGGGATCCAAAATCACGGTATTGATAAGGCTTGAGCGGTTTGCCACCAATAATCTGATTGATTTGA
>CALQED020000078.1 GCA_943329505.2 Polynucleobacter meluiroseus
ACTAAGGCCCGCGCTCTAGCCAACTGCCCCCCTGTTTCAACCAAGCGTTTTGCCAAAGCAATCTTGGCATTGCCTTCGGCCATGGCCAGCCAATGACGCCGTTGTCCTTGAGGTTGATGCAAAAAGGTAATTTTTCTTCCAGCTTGCACGTTTAATAATTCATGTAAATCTTCTGGGGGTGCCTCATTCGACTTGCCGACTTCATCACTAATCGATTGCAGTGAATGATTTAAAACTAAAACGGCAGGAATTAAATTTGCAGTAGACGCATCTTTGTCATTTACATCTGCCAAATAATGCTGCGCAATGAATGCCTCTAATATTTCTGCGGGGGGAGGTAGTTCACCAGAGGCTGTCCGCAAGCCCTTGGGGAAGTATGCTCTGTCACCTAAATGGCGTCCACCGCGCACCATCGCAAGATTGACGCACACCATGCCTTCCATCTGAGCGACAGCGATGATATCAACGTCACCTTCACCTTCAGCAACCGTATCCATCGACTGTTGCTGCAACACGCTCGATAAATCAGCAATTCTGTCGCGAAGTACTGCAGCCATTTCAAATTCCATCGCATCACTGTGTGCGTGCATTTCTTTTTCAAGCTCTGAAAGCACGCGACTATGATCTCCTTCTAAAAACCGAGTTGCTTGTGCCACATCCTGTCCGTACTGTTCAACATTGAGGCGACCTACACAAGGCGCGCTACAGCGATGAATCTGATGCAACAAACAAGGGCGACTACGATTTTTAAAAACAGAATCTTCACAAGTTCTCAAGCGAAATACTTTTTGTAGAATCTGCACGCTGTTGCGGACTGCCCAGCTATTGGGAAATGGTCCAAAGTAATGATTACGCTTATCTACTTTCCCACGATAAGAGGCAAGCCTTGGAAATTGATGTCCCGTTAACATCACATAGGGATAAGACTTATCATCCCGAAACAAGATATTGAATGGGGGAGCCAACTCTTTAATGAGATTGTTCTCTAGAATGAGAGCTTCTGTTTCAGTCCGTGTTACTGTTGTTTCATAGCGAGCAATTTTTCCCACCATCAGCGCTATTCGTGGTGATAACTGTTTACTTTGAAAATAACTAGAGACCCGCTTTTTAAGATGACGCGCTTTGCCAACATACAAAATTTGTCCCGCCTCATCGAAGAAGCGATATACCCCCGGTAATCCGGGTAGCCGTTTAACATCCTGCTGAAGGGTTTCAAAAAGCGAATTACTCATGCGTTGGGATATTTTCTGCCAAATCGTAGATAACTATGGTGATGCCGGTGTTTGCTGGCGTCTAGCCCGAAGCTTATCAAGTCTTCATGGGCAGGAGGTACGTATTTTTTGCGATGACCTACCAACCCTTAATTTACTCGCTTCTGGTGTCGATCCCTTCATTAAACAAAAAATTGATATCCAAGCCTGGGAAGCAAGTTATGACAATACAAGACATCCTGTACAAAGTCCGGATGTAGTGATCGAGGCTTTTGGATGCGAATTACCGGAACGTTACCTCACCAGCCTCTTGATTGCCCCCATCAAACCCCTCATTATTAATCTTGAGTATTTGAGTGCAGAACCTTGGATTGTAGATTTTCATACCAAACCGTCGCCCCAATCACACGGCATCCCAAAGTATTTTTTCTTTCCGGGATTCCAGGAAGAAGTTGGCGGCATATTAATTGACCCCGTTCCAGCAGAAGGTCAAACCGTAGCCAAAAACATTCCGAGCGACTTGAAAGATGTCTGGTCTAAGTTACGCAGTCATGCAAAACGCGTCAGTATCTTTTGCTATCCAGGCGCACCCTTACGTCAGTGGCTAATGGATTTGGGTGCTATTGGTGAAGATATCGATATCTTGCTCACCTATGGGCATGCTGAACTTCTAAATCTTACGGGGGAGCAACCCATTCAATTGCCTGGGAATCTGCAATTACTATCGATGCCATTTGTATCCCAAGATGAATATGACTGGGTGCTATCCCAATGTGATTTCAATATCGTTCGAGGTGAAGATTCTTTTGTGCGTGCGCAATTAGCAGGTAAGCCATTTATCTGGCACATTTATCCGCAAGAAGATCGTGCCCATGAAGTCAAATTAACAGCCTTTTTAGATCTCTATCTTGAAGATACCAATCCAGAATTGCGCCTTGCAATTATTGCAGCCATGACTTGGGCAATGCCGAGCGAGTGGTTCTCTACCCTGAATACTTGGCACACCCATGCTCAAGCCTGGCGTAGCCAATTACTCCAAAACCAAGGGGATGGGGGCTTAGCAGCCCGTCTATTGCGGTTCGTAGCCTAAGACCAAGCAATAAAGGCTTGCGGGCGGTTACAATCTTGTTTTTGATAAAAACCGCAGAAAAATCACTCTGCATCCAGGAATAGCAAGATGAAAACAGCACAAGAACTCCGCGTTGGTAACGTAGTCATGATTGGCACCGATGCCATGGTCGTTTTAAAAGCCGAATATAGCCGTTCAGGCCGCAACTCCTCTGTTGTGAAAATGAAATTCAAAAACTTGTTAACCGGCGCGCCTAATGAGGGCGTTTACAAAGCTGATGACAAGTTCGATGTGGTGATACTTGAGAAGAAAGAATGTACCTATTCTTATTTTGCAGATCCAATGTATGTTTTCATGGACGGTGATTACAACCAATACGAAGTTGAATCTGAATTCATGGGCGATGCATTGAACTACCTTGAAGAAGGGATGCCTTGCGAAGTAGTGTTCTACGAAGGCAAGGCGCTTTCCGTTGCTATGCCTAACTCCTTGGTTCGTGAAATCATTTATACCGAACCAGCTGTTAAAGGTGATACCAGCTCAGGCAAAGTATTGAAGAATGCAAAATTGGCCACTGGCTATGAATTACAAGTACCTTTGTTCTGCAATACTGGCGACAAGATTGAGATTGATACTCGCACGGGTGAATACCGCAGCCGCGCTAACTAATTAACCAGTTACTGACATTCAAAGGCCCGGGATACCGGGCTTTTGAATTTTTAAATTAGCCTTCATAATATCCAGACCATGAATAGTGAACTCCCCTTAAAAATTGATCGTTTGGAACTGAATGATCTCCATCAATTAGTAGACTGCGTTCGTCGCTGTTACGGAGACAGTTACCCCAATACCATGATGTATAACGTTGATCAATTAGAGAGCACTCTTAAGAGTCAATTGATGCACTCGATCGTGGCAAAGCTCGATGACGGCCAAATCATCGGGCACTGTGCACTGACGTTTGATGGAACTCACAACGTTTCTCCAGAAGCTGGAAAGATGATGGTGGATCCAAACTTCAGAGGGCATCATGTTGCTGAATCTATGGCTAAAAAACGGATTGATATTGCTCATGAACTTGCTTTACCTGGATTTTGGACTGAGTGCGTCACGAATCATCCCTATAGTCAACGTGAAATGATTGCATTTAATGCTAAAGAAACTGGCTTGTTTATTGGGGATACGCCGGCGACCATTACGATGAAAGGTCTCGAAAATCATCCAGACACACGGATGTCATTGCTGGCTTTTTATCTACCCTTAAATGACCGACCCCATACCATCTTCATGCCAACCCAACATGCTGAACATGCCAAGGCACTGGTTAATGACTTAAATCTCGAGCGCAATATTGTTAGCTCTCAAATCGCAGCGAACGGAAAAACGACTTTTCATACCGTCATTAATTCCAGTATCCAAACTGCAAATATTTCGATCGATCGTATTGGTAGTGATTTAATTTCGGCTGTGAATCATGAACTCAGAAAACTAGAAGCTCTTAATCTAGCCTCTATCTATTTAGATATTCCGATAGAACAAGAGGCTGCTGCAAATGCTTATCTTGAGCTAGAAAGTATTGGATTTTTCTGGGGGTCTTGGATGCCCAATTTTTCGACTCAAGGTGATTCACTGAGACTGCAGAAAATTTATCAAGCTGTAAACGTAGAAACGATTGTTTGCGCACGCGCCCAAGGGGATGACATTAAAAATTATGTTATCTCTGAATGGGCCAGAGTTGCACAAAATACAAACCTAAAGCAAGCTTAGGTGATCAATTTCATCTGCTTCAGTAAACCGATTGCATGTTGATATTCGGCCTCATGCTGTAGCTCATTCCACGCTAATGCGGCTGACTTTGGCATCAAACGATTTAAGCGAGTAGCAGACTCAGATTGCTTAGCTTTTGTAAGCTTCAGTTTGGAGAGCAATTGATCTGCCAGATCGGGTCGATTGCAAATTAAGACAGCATCGCATCCCGCGCTCAGCGCTAATTCAGCGCCCTGCACTACAGAGCCGGCAACACTTGCGCCCTCCATAGATAAATCATCACTAAAAATCACGCCTTCAAAGCCCAATTCTTGACGCAGAATGGAATGCAGCCAGATTTTTGAAAAGCCCGCAGGATGTTTATCTACCTTTGGATAAATCACATGAGCAGGCATCACCGCCGCCAAACTCAGATCTAACCATTCGTATGGCTTGGCGTCATTCTGCAAAATTTCCTGAAGATTGCGTTCATCTACCGGAATAGCTACATGAGAATCTGCTTCAGCCCAACCATGCCCTGGAAAGTGTTTGCCACAGTTAGCCATACCTCCAAGACGCAGTCCTTCATTCAGGCTCTTGGCGAGCGCAAACACAATTTGGGGATCACGACTAAAGGAACGATCCCCAATCACGCCACTGCGACCAAAATCTAGATCCAATACTGGTGTGAAACTAAAATCTACACCGCAAGCACGTAGCTCTGACGCAAGAATATAACCACAAGCAGTTGCGGCAGCCATTGCTAAGGCAGCAGATTCTGCAGCATGAGAAGAGTTACTTTGAGAGCCCCAAAGCTCGCCAAACTTCCGCATTGCAGGCAAATGTGTGAATCCATCCGTCTTACAGCGTTGTACTCGACCACCTTCATGGTCAATTGAGATGAGTACATCAGGACGTAATTTTTTAATATCGGCTGTTAACTTGGTGAGCTGCTGCCGATTGGCAAAGTTTCTACCAAATAAAATCACGCCACCAGTCAGTGGATGCAAAATACGACGACGATCTTCTGCATTTAAAACCTGACCTACGACATCTAATGTACTGGGCCCTGGATTCATGGTGGATTTACTCATTTCTTCCTCTTGATAGATTCTGAATGTCTTTAAACGACTTATAGTTTATTTTTGCGTGACGATGACATGGGCAATCGCCATGTCTTGCTCATCACTAACGGTGACTTGAGCTTCCCAATTTTTCTCTTGCATAAATTGGGCTAAAGCACCGAGGTAGCTGGTTACAGGCTTACCACTCGGTTCATTTAAGGTTTGTAAAGAACGCCAAGTCATTGGCATTCTCATTCCTAAACCAATGGCTTTTGAGAATGCCTCTTTAGCGGCAAAGCGCGTAGCTAAAAAAGCGATACCTCTTTTGTGATTTCTGGCAAGGCGCTGTTTAAAGACCAGCATCTCATCTGGGCCTAAAATCTTTTCGGCTAATCGCCCCTTAGTCCGATCATAAGCCGCTTGCAAGCGCCCAATCTGCAGAATGTCTGTACCAATGCCAATAATCATGTTGATGACTTTGCTCTACCTTGTGCCATTAGGGATTTCATATCAGTAATGGCTTTTTGCCAACCCTTAAATACAGACTCAGCCACAATAGCATGACCAATATTGAGTTCAGATAGTTCTGCAATAGCAGCTATCGGCATGACATTACCTTCATGCAAACCATGACCAGCGTTGACTCTCAGGCCAATACTCTTACCAAATTGAGCGGCTCTTCGAATACGCTCTAATTCAATTGCTTGTTCAGTGCCCGATACATCGGCGTAACGCCCAGTATGTAACTCCACTACAGTAGCGCCAATATCTTTAGCTGCCTGAATTTGCTTTTCTTCTGGATCAATAAAGAGTGATACCCGAATACCTGCATCTTGCAATTGTTTGGTAGCAGCCTTTACTGCCTCAAATTTACCTAAGATATCTAGGCCACCCTCAGTAGTGACCTCTTCACGCTTCTCGGGAACCAAACAGACATCATGCGGCTTTACCTTGCAGGCGATGTTCAGCATTTCAGGTGTCACTGCACACTCAAGATTCATACGGGTCTTAATCAGGGGGCGCAAAGCAAATAGATCTGCATCTTTAATATGACGACGATCTTCTCGTAAATGTAAGGTAATTAAATCAGCGCCAGCCTCTTCTGCTAATTGCGCAGCCTTCAGTGGATCTGGATAAACCGTTCCACGTGCATTACGTAAGGTCGCAACGTGATCAATATTGATGCCGAGCTCTAAGGCATCATGGGTCGCTTGGGCTGCTAAGGCTGTCATCTTAGTAGATTACTAGATTTTCTTCAAATCAATCAAAATTTGACGAGTCGTCAAGACTTGATCTTGTAAATGCAA
>CALQED020000079.1 GCA_943329505.2 Polynucleobacter meluiroseus
GCACAGGTCAGCAGATGTTAGGTGGAATCATGGCGAATTCATCATCCATGTACTATCCAAAGTTTTATAACATTGAAATGGATCCTCATGAGGATTTACAGTTAGTAAATTATTCATGGGTATCAGGACCGGCATTTAAAGTGATTGAAGAGTACTTGGCATCAGTCAAAAAGTACCCTAATCCCCCGCCAGCTAATGTAACAAACTTTAGCCAGCGTTAAGAAAGTAGTTTTAGTGATTAAGCTGTTTTACAAAAGAAGTCTGGAAATATTTTCTAGACTTCTTTGTGTTTTGATTGGGTTATCTTTTTCCCAAGTCACTATTGCTGATGAAGGCGGTGTTCCCTTTTGGATGTCAGGTCAATATGCCAGTATGGCGGCAGTCCCAATGGCAACTGGATGGTCTTTGGTGGCAATCCCTTATATTTATAGCGGCAAGGCTGATAAATCAAAAACATTTCAACATGGCACCAGTCTGAATGCCGGTGTAAGCACGAGAGAGTCTTTGGTTTTAATGCAGCTTGGATATGTCGGAGAAGAAAAAATTCTTGGTGGACAGCCCTACATAGGCTTAGGTTGGGGCCCAGGATCTAATACCACTACTGCATCAATAAGCGCTACAAATCCAAGTACGCAGTTAAACCGTGCCAACACAAGTAATGGAAGTACTGATGTATACCCACTCGCTAGCTTGACTTGGAACCAAGGCAATAATAATTACAAAGCATATGTAACAGGTGATATTCCAGTAGGTACCTATAATCGAACAAGTCTTGCGAGTATTGGAATTGGTCATGCTGCAATGGATGCAGGCGGTGGCTATACCTACTTAAATACCACGACTGGCCTTGAATTTTCTGGAGTACTAGGCGCCACTTATAACTGGATCAATACTCAAACTAATTACAAGAATGGTATTGATTCACACTTGGATTGGTCTATTTCGCAATTTGTGTCACAAAACTGGCAAGTGGGTATTGCAGGATATGGCTACTACCAGCTCACGGCAGATACTGGTAGCGGAGATAAAGTAGGAGCTTTTAAATCTCGTATAGCTGCGATTGGTCCACAAATTGGATATCTATTTAATATGGGGACGAAACAAGCCTATATTAATTTGCGTGCTTACAAAGAATTCTGGGCGCAAAATCGTGTAGAGGGATATGCAACGATTGCAACGATTAGCATTCCGTTAGGAAAGCAGTGACATGAAGATTATGCGCCGGAGAATTTTATTCACAGTATTACTACTCACTGTCATATTCGGTGCTTATCTGATTTGGAGCGCCTTCTTATCGAAGCCTCAGCAAGCTATTCCAGAAATTCGTCTTGGTAATGGTATAGATGGCCCCAAAGGGATGGCGTGGATTCCTGGCGGTGAATTTTTGATGGGTAGCGATCATCAAAAGTCCCAAGCAAATGAGAAGCCGACACATCAAGTGAAGGTAACAGGTTTTTGGATGGATAGCACTCATGTAACGAATGATCAATTTGCTCAATTTATAAAAGAGACACATTACAAAACTACAGCAGAGCAAGTTCCCGATTGGGAAAGCATTCGAGTGCAATTACCGCCAGGCACACCCAAGCCACCGGCTTCAGTGTTTGTGCCTGGGGCGATGGTATTTGTAGGTACTAAAGCGAAAGTGAATCTTAATGATTACTCTCAATGGTGGGCATACGTACCTGGTGCAAATTGGCGGCATCCTTCTGGACCCCAAAGCAATATTGATGGCAAAGGGAATCATCCCGTCGTTCAAGTGAGTTACGAAGACGCTTTGGCATATGCCAAATGGGCTGGAAAGCGACTGCCCACAGAGGCGGAGTGGGAGTTCGCTGCCAGGGGTGGTTTGAATCAGGCAACTTATGTATGGGGTGATCAATTAGAGCAAGAGGGGAAGTTGCCAGCTAACATTTGGGATGTGAAGAAACAAGCTTTTCCAGTAGTAAGCCCCAAGGCAGGCGGTGCAATGGGTACGAGTGGCGTGGGCACTTTTCCGCAAAATGGTTATGGTCTGTTTGATATGACAGGAAATGCATGGCAGTGGGTTGCTGACTGGTATCGCTCAGACTATTTTGCAATGCAAGTCAAAGAGTATGGCAAGAGCCTGATTGTTAATCCTCAGGGACCCACTAGTTCCTATGATCCAGATGACTATGGCGTTCCATCTAATGCGCCTAAAAAAGTCATTCGGGGCGGATCATTTTTATGTAATGAAGACTACTGCCAATCCTATCGACCCAGTGCACGACGTGGAGCAGATCCATTTAGCCCCATGTCCCATTTGGGCTTTAGATTGGTAAAAGATGGCGAAAAGTAAATTTCAATCTTCATCAAAGCGTAGCTAGAAGCAGTTCATACGCATAAAGCTCTAGATAGATATTCCATGACAATTCATCACCATGAATTCCATGTTAAATTTCATCATTCAGCCAGATTGGGCTTGAGCTAACCTAAAGAAAATCTGAGGCGATAAGTTGATGACGAATCCAATATATTTGAAGGTAAATGGCGTTGATTATGCAATTTCAGCAGATCAAAATACGCCGCTTTTATATATCCTCCGTAATGACTTACAGCTTTTTGGGGCTCGCTTTGGTTGCGGCCTTGGTTTATGTGGGGCATGTAGCGTTCTGATTGATGGAAAAAAAATGCACTCTTGCGATGTACCCTTATGGGATTGCGTCGGTAAAAATATTGTGACGATCGAGGGTATCGGTACGCCAGATAACTTACATGCTTTGCAGCAAGCATTTATTGATGAGCAAGCAGCCCAGTGCGGTTATTGTGTCAGCGGCATATTGATGAGCGCTAAAGCCCTGCTTGATCAGAACCCCAATCCTACTGAATCTGAGATACGAGAGGCCCTTGATCGAAATTTATGTCGTTGCGGTACCCACAATCGATTTATACGGGCAATACAGAAAGTAGTACAAATGGGCAAAGGATCTCAAAATGCCTAAGCACATTCAATATGCTTTACCTTCCGCCCTACTCGGTAAGTCTCAATTAGGACAACGAATCCGGTTCAATCAGGATGGCACCATCACTATTCGACCTGGCAAGGTTGAAATTGGACAAGGCATTGTTTCTGCAATTGCCCAAATTGCTGCCGAGGAATTAGACGTTAGTTATTCCAAAATACAGGTTTTGCCTGTAGATACGAGTGTCAGTCCTGATGAAGGCGCAACATCTGGCAGTCGCTCTATTCAGGAGGGCGGCGAATATATGCGTTATGTTTGCGCAGAGGTTCGGCAGCTATTTTTGGAAGCGGCTGCAATGAAATCCAACCTTCCAGTAGATTCGCTGACGGTATGTGATGGGCAGATTTATAGCAAAAACAATGAACCACTATTCTCGTATTGGCAGCTTTTGAGTGATGTGAATTTAGAAGTTATGGCGAATGGTAGGGCAGATCCTAAGCAGCCAGATACCTACCAGTTGATTGGTACATCAGCCCCCCGTAAGGATATTTTAAGCAAGGTTACCGGGGCAGCTTTTTTGCAGGATATGGTCTTGCCTGGAATGTTGCATGGTCGAATAGCTCGACCCCCATCACTTTATGCAAAGTTAATTTCATTCGACGAAGCCCCGATTTTGGCAATGCCTGGAGTTAAAAAAGTACTTAGGGATGGCAGTTTTCTTGGAGTTGTAGCTGAAAGAGAAGAGCAGGCTATTAATGCAATGCTGGCAATTGGTAAGCACTCTACTTGGAGTGAAACTGCTTCGCTACCGGACATGAATAGTCTGGAGCAATTTTTATATGATCAAGTCACTGAAGATGAAATTCTCCAAGATACCAGTGCAGAGTCTACTGCTGTAGAGGGTCAAATTTGCGCTACTTTTACTAGACCTTATTTGGCTCATGCATCTATTGGACCATCATGTTCCTTAGCTTGGAAGCATGACGATGTTTTAGAGGTTTGGTCACATAGCCAATCTATTTTTGCGCTAAGACTAGAGCTTTCCAAAGTACTAGGACTTGACCTAGAGAAGGTGATTGTTCGTCATGCCGAAGGGGCTGGATGTTATGGCCATAATGGTGCTGATGATGTTGCTTTAGATGCATCCTTACTGGCAATCTCAATGACTGGAATCCCAGTGCGCGTTCAATGGATGCGTGAAGATGAATTTGCTTGGGAACCTTTTGGCCCAGCTTCAGCCGTCAAACTTTCAGGATCAGTAAATCAAGAAGGTCAAATTACCTCTTGGCACGAAGAGATTTGGGGTAATCGGCACGGCGGGCGCCCTCGCGGACAAGAAATCCCTGGATTATTAGCGGCCTGGCATATGGGCAATGGTATGCAAGCTCCTTTGCCAGTTGACATTCCGCTAGCATCAGGAGGGGGTAGTCATCGCAATGCTATTCCATATTATGAGTTGCCAAATTGTAAGGTCGTGAATCACTCAATACAGTCGATGCCAATCCGAAGTTCTTCCTTAAGAGCATTAGGTGCACATATGAATATTTTTGCGATTGAGTCATTCATGGACGAGCTGGCAGCAGCGGCAAATTTAGACCCGATTGAATTTCGTCTTCGTCATCTCAAGGATGAAAGAGCGATTGCGGTATTAAAAACAGTTAGCACTAAAGCTCAGTGGCAGGCAGACTCAAAAGGGGATGGGACCCACGGATATGGCGTAGCTTTTGCGCGCTATAAAAATATTGGTAGCTATGCAGCTGTTATTGCCGAGGTGATTGTTGAGGATACCGTCAAGGTTAAGAAGATCTTTGCTGCAATTGATTGCGGCCTCATGATTAATCCTGATGGCGTATTGAATCAAATTGAGGGAGGTATGATTCAGGCTGCTAGTTGGGCTCTCAAAGAGCAATTGCAATTTGATAGGACGAGAATCACTTCGTTAAATTGGGAGGAGTACCCAATACTCACTTTTAAAGAGATTCCTCAGTTAGATATTGAACTCATTAATAGGCCCCATGAACCATCTCTTGGTGTAGGAGAGTGTGTGACTGGTCCGGTTGCCGCTGCCATTGCAAATGCTGTGAATAGTGCAATGGGAGTTCGTGTCCGTAATTTACCCATTAATCAGGCTAATGTAATTGCGGCTATGGATTTATAATTTATCAAGTATTAATAAGATCAGCATCATCAATATATTTTGGAGCAAACATGGCCTTAATTACCTTGGCAGAATTTACAGAGAAAACTAAAGCTATGGGATATGACGAGGTATCCATTCGTCAATGGGAGCCGAATCAAATAAGCCATACGCATACGCATGAGTTTGCTGTTCATGCTGTAGTAGCGCGCGGGGAAATGTGGCTTACACGTGGCGATGAGACTGCGCATTTAAAGGTTGGGGATACCTTCACTATGGATTCTGATACCCCTCATGCTGAGAAATATGGCCCAGATGGCACTATTTATTGGGCAGCTAGAAAATTTCCTAAAATTTAAATCAGCCCCTTCATTGTAGTGAAGGAGGGATTTTCTTAAACTGTAGCGGGGCTCAATAGGGCGCGTTTAAGTGAAAGTATTTCAGGAAACAGCGTAACCATTTCCTGAAATACTGATCTCTTAATGCTCTTTATTGAGTTATTTAGGTTGATACCCGATCGCTTTAACAATATTGCCAAACCGGTCATATTGCTTTGTAAAGACTTGCTCAAAATATTCTGGCGATTGAACAACTGGTGTAAGACCAAGGCCTGGAAGTTTTTCACGAACCTCTGGAGATTGAATCGCTGTATTAATTGCATTATTCAGAATGCGAATATGATCCGGCGACATTTTGGCAGGTCCAACGAAGCCGAATTCACCGATAGCAGAAAAGTCTGGAATTGTTTCTGCCACCGTTGGTGTATTTGGAAACTGGGGTGCTCGCGCTTCACTGGTTACGGCTACCAATTTAATTTGATTATTGTTGATAAATGGAACCATTGCTGAAACACCATCAGCGGCCACCATAATTTGTCCAGAAACTAAATCAGTAGCAACCTGAGTAGCGCCCTTGTAGGGCACGAAGGTGAATTTAAAGCCCCCTTGTTTTGCAAGATCCTCAAACCAAAGATGGGGAAATCCACCCTCTCCATTTGTACCTAAAGTTAATTGCCCTGGATTTGCTTTAGCCCAGCTAATCATTTCTGGAAGGGTATTAAATGGAGTGTTATTGTTGCGAACGAGCACATTAAAGTTACGTGCAGTTAATGCAATTCGAACGAGATCTTTTGAGACATCAAATTGACTATCTTTGGTCGTATGAGGCTGAACCCAAAGAGTTCCAGACTGTCCGGCGCCAATCGTGTAGCCATCAGGATTGGCTCTTGCAACCGCTGCCATACCAATTCTTCCGCCAGCACCAGAAATGTTTTCAACAATGACACTTTGCCCA
>CALQED020000080.1 GCA_943329505.2 Polynucleobacter meluiroseus
AGTCCGAAATGAGGGGGTTATTTCATGGTGTAGCGCAGACCTACAAATACGTTGGATCCTGGGTTGGCATAGCCATAATTTGTCTGGTACTGAGAATTAAAGACGTTGTTCCAGCGCGCAAAGGCAGATAAGTTTTTCTCAATTAGGTAACTACCGTATAAACCCGCCAACGTATAGCTTTGCATGTTGTAAGTATTTGCCGTTTGCGTTCCGTTCACGCCACCCCAGCGAGGTCCCGAAAGGGTGATATTCGTTCCGAGGTTGAATTTATTTATCTTGTAGTCAGCCAGGAAATTACCAACCCAGTTTGCTCGATTTGGTACATCTAAACCTGTAGTTTGGTCTATGGTACTCATGGCATCAGCAGATGCTTTTAAAGTGAGATTATTGATTTTTCCATCAACACCCAATGAAGCGCCTTTAATTTGGACTAAGCTAAAGTTTATAGGATGAGAACCAGAGTAGAAGGCTGGATTGCCACAGTTGAAGTCAATGTCATAGCAATTGATTGGCACAATAAAGTTTTCAATCCTATTTTGATATGCGGTTAAATGAACTCCGTAGTTACGAGTTTCATAGTGAATACCTGCTTCAAGGTTTTTGTTTGTCTCAGGCTTAAGATTTGCAGTTCCATATCCTGGGTAGTAAAGATCATTAAACGAAGGAGCTCTGAAGCCCGTGCCGTAATTAATATTTGTTCTTAATTCCTTGGTTATAAAGTATCCATAGGCTGCGCTATATGTAACTTTTGATCCATACTGAGATATCTGATCATTTCTTAGAGCCAGTGTTGCTAGGTGATTGCCTCGTTTCAATTCATAAGATCCAGCAATCGAATTAGTTGTACGCTGTTGATTGATATTGATATTGCTACAAGCGTTTAGATCTAAGGAGTAGCCACAATAAGTTTGGTATGCAGAGTTATTCATATTTGCATATTGAATATTGCGCTCTAATAGGACTTGTAATTTGTCTGTGCCAATTTTGATATCGTTTTGCCAAAGAAAATCGTAAGATGGAGTTACTAATCGATCATTGCTTTGTGAGGTCAAACTTTGAGAAGCATTTGTAGAGCTTGATGCCTGAAAATAACTATTCCAGATATCAGAAATTTGATTCTTTGAGTACGCAGAAAAAATAGCGAGTTGATTGATTCCTTGAGCTATCTCTGGATTACCACTTAAATATTCATTACTTGGGTATTGATAGCTATTCTTGCTTGCAAATACTTTTAATCCTAGTTCTTGTCCTGTCGACCAAGTGGTAGAAAGTGATCCAGTTGCCCCCAAGCGCGTGTACCCAGTTGATGTAGTTGGATACGGCGAGGGAAGGGTGGTTAAGTAGTTGGCTCCACCTCTATAGTGTGGATTATTTGGTGCTACGCTATTAAAGCCAGCTGAATTTTCTTGACTTATACCTATTGAGTAATTGGTTGCGCCATCTTTTCCAAGCGATCCAGATACCGCTGCATTTGTAATGCTGGTGTTATAGCTGCCATATCCAGCAGATGCTTCAAATTGTGCTGGCCCACCACCTTTTTTTGTGAATATCTGCACTACACCGCCTATAGCATCCGAGCCATAAAATGTGCTTTGGGGGCCATAAATAATTTCAATGTGGTCTATTAGTGATAGTGGAATGGCGCTCCAAATTGCCCCTCCTCCAGTCGAATCAATTTTGACGCCATCAATTAAAACTAGGCTTTGTGCATTACTTGCTCCTCTCAAATAAACACTAGAGAGATTGCCTGCACCGCCAGAGCTTGATATTTGAATGCCTCGTTGTTGTTGCAACAAATCGGGAAGGCTAGACTGTGCAGAATTTTCAATTTCTTCTCTGCTGATATAAGTGTAGTCAGCCAACACATCGTTCCCGGATTTTGGCGTGCGAGTTGCAGTAACAATTACTGGGTTAATTGGGTCTAGTGAGCTAGTAACCGAAACACTGGAGTTATTTTGCGAATACGCTGGACTACTGAGCGTGAAAAAACCAGCGCATAAAAGTACGCTAAGTTGTTTACTTCTGAACTGCTGCTTCATTGCTGACTTTCTGTTGTCGATTGCCCGGCTCACTTCCCCGTAAGCTGGGTCGAACAGAATTTCTCGTGCAGGAGATCGGCGTCAATGCGGGCGTCAGATCGAAGACCAGGCGCTATCATCGGCGCGCGAAGGTCCCCGTCCGCGAAATTCCACCTGTCTTGGCCGGTATCCGGGCTAGTAAATCTCAGAATCTGGCCTTCCCATGCGATTGACGAGCACAGTGGCGTATTCAGATTCCTGACCTCTACAACAACTTCAGAGGCATTTACTTACCGTTGCGGGGGCAGCACACGTTTAGTGTTTCCCGTTTAACTTTATTGCATTGCAACAAAGCACCATGACCTGTTCATTCTAGTCTATGTCGATATTGCCAGAGGGACTTTGCCCTATTTGCAAGCTAAAAAGCCTACAATGCTGGCTCTAGGTAGGATGACGAATTGATGACTGTATTAGATAGGCACCCCGAAAAAAACTTGATTCGACTGCAGTTGAGCCAGAACTGCGTGCTTAAAAGCTTAAGTCCCGAAGTCATGGCAGACTTAGAGCGCCACTTAGTGATCTCAGACCTGAAGAAATCCGAGATTTTGCTTCACCAAGGCGATCACCAGATGGAGCAGTACTTTGTGCTCGATGGCATCTTGAAGCGCATTGTTTCTAGTGCTGATGCTAAAGAAATGATCCTGCGTTTTGCGATCGAAAAAGATATTGAAACGAGTTACGCTGCATGGCGCCTAAAGACGGCAGCCCCTTATAGTATTGCCTGTGTAACTAAGACTCGTGTGGCGCGGATGCCTCTTAAGAAGTGGGCTGAGTTTTTGGATCAGCATAAGTCCCTCAAAGAAAGTTTTGAATTTGAAGTAATGCGTCTTATGAGCGAAATCATGGCTCACACCATTACCTTGCATATGCTGGACGCCCCTGGACGGGTGGAGCGCTTTTTGCGCAAATATGAAGATTTATTCGAGCTCCTCCCTAAAAAAGAGCTGGCCGCCTACCTCAACCTCTCACCCGAGACCTTGAGTCGCCTCAAAACTAAGCATAAAGAGCTTTTTATATAAGCCTTTTTAAGGTCCGCACCCCCTTTGGGGATCGGATTTAGAGGGAAATTGACCGAAGTCAATGATGAACCCTTATCTCAAGCCTAATATTCACCTCACCCTAGGCGGGAGGTTTTGCCCGTAGCACGTGAATAACTTAATTGGAGACACTAGCGAAAGCTAAACTGCATGAGCCCACCATCTGGTGATCAGTTGCAGTTCATAACAAAATTCTATGACAACAGATAACCAAAACACACAACTTACTGATGGCTTTCATCTCGTCATTGATGCCTTGAAGGCAAATGACCTCAATACAATTTTTGGTCTTGTTGGCATTCCTATTACTGACTTGTGTCGTTTGGCTCAAGCAGAAGGTATGCGTTTTATTGGTTTCCGCCATGAGCAACACGCTGGTAATGCTGCAGCGATTGCTGGCTTCATGACCCAACAGCCTGGTATTTGCATGACAGTTTCTGCGCCAGGTTTCTTGAATGGTTTAACCGCTTTGGCTAATGCCACTGTGAACTGCTTTCCTATGATTTTGATTTCTGGTTCAAGTGAGCGTGAAATTGTTGACTTGCAACAAGGCGACTACGAAGAGATGGATCAGCTTAATGCCGCTAAGCCTTATTGCAAGGCGGCATATCGCATTAATCATATTGAGGATATCGGCATTGGTTTTGCCCGTGCTATTCGTGCAGCCGTTTCTGGTCGTCCGGGCGGGGTTTACTTAGACCTGCCTGCTCAGTTATTGGCTCAAACCATGCCGGTTGAAGAAGCTAAAAAATCTATTTTCAAAGTGATTGATCCTGTTCCACGCCAGATTCCTGCTGCTGATGCTGTTGCGCGTGCCTTAGATGTGCTCAAAAGCGCCAAGCGTCCATTGATTCTCTTAGGTAAAGGCGCTGCTTATGCGCAAGCCGATAAAGAGATTCGCGACTTGATCGAAAAGTCTGGCATTCCTTATTTGCCAATGTCGATGGCCAAAGGTTTGCTGCCAGACAATCACCCACAATCTGCTTCTGCAGCTCGATCATTTGTTTTAGCTGAAGCCGATGCAGTGTTATTGATTGGCGCACGTTTGAACTGGTTACTTGCTCACGGTAAAGGCAAGACCTGGGGTAAAGAGCCGAAGAAATTTATTCAGATCGATATTCAGGCGAATGAAGTCGATAGCAACGTACAAATCGCTGCACCATTAATTGGTGATATTGGCTCATGTGTTGGCGAACTCTTGAAGGGTATTGCTGTTGTTCCTAAGCCAAGTGCCGAGTGGATTGCTGCTATCACAGAGAAGAAAGATAAGAACACTGCGAAGATGGCAGAAACATTGGCTAAAGAAGCAAACCCAATGAACTTCCACGGCGCATTGCGCGTGATTCGTGATGTGATTAAGAAGAACCCAGATGTGAACTTGGTGAATGAGGGTGCAAATACCTTGGATTACTGCCGTGCCATTGTGGATATGTATAAGCCGCGTAAACGCTTTGACTCTGGTACTTGGGGGATTATGGGTATTGGTATGGGCTATGCCATTGGCGCTGCTGTGACCAGTGGCCTGCCAACTGTTGCAGTTGAAGGCGACAGCGCCTTTGGTTTCAGCGGTATGGAACTTGAAACCGTTTGCCGTTACAACTTGCCAATCACGACCGTGGTATTCAATAACAACGGCGTTTACCGTGGTACTGATGTGAATCCTACTGGTGGTTCTGATGTTGCTCCAACAGTATTCGTTAAAGATGCACGTTATGACAAGATGATCGAAGCGTTTGGTGGAGTAGGGTATTACGTCACTACTCCAGCAGAACTTGAAGCAGCGTTAACAGAAGCTATTGCTGCCGGTAAACCAGCCCTCATCAATGCTGTGATTGATGAAACTGCAGGTACTGAGAGTGGACGTTTAACAAACTTAAATCCATCCACAGCAGCTGCTAAGAAATAAATATTGAGTAGGAATCAAAAGCTGTAACTAAAAGCCGTAATAAAAAGTTAATATTTTTGGACTAAATTTAGTAATAAATAAGCAACACTTAAGGAGAAACAAACATGACTAAACCACTAGACGGTATTCGTATTATTGACTTCACCCACGTTCAAGCAGGCCCTGCATGTACTCAGCTATTAGCTTGGTACGGTGCAGACGTCATTAAAGTAGAGCGTCCAGGCTCTGGCGACGTGACCCGTAGCCAATTGCGTGATATTCCAGGTGCTGATGCTTTGTACTTCACTATGCTCAACGGTAACAAGCGCTCTTTGACGCTCGATACCAAGACTCAAGAAGGTAAAGAAGTATTAGAGAAGATGATTAAGACTTCTGATGTGATGGTTGAAAACTTTGGACCAGGTGCTTTGGATCGTATGGGCTTTTCTTGGAAGCGTATTCAAGAATTGAATCCAAAAATGATCATGGCTTCTGTAAAGGGCTTTAGCGATGGCCATTCATACGAAGACTTAAAAGTCTATGAGAACGTTGCTCAGTGTGCCGGTGGTGCAGCTTCCACTACAGGTTTCTGGGATGGTCCTCCAACAGTTTCTGCTGCAGCCTTGGGCGACTCTAATACTGGTATGCACTTAGCGATTGGTATTTTGACTGCTTTGATGCAGCGTGAAAAAACTGGCCGTGGTCAAAAAGTGTCCTGCTCAATGCAAGATGCTGTATTGAACTTGTGCCGTGTGAAGTTGCGCGATCAACAGCGTTTGGACAAAGTTGGCTACTTGGAAGAGTATCCACAGTACCCACACGGAACATTTACTGATGTAGTTCCACGCGGCGGCAATGCTGGTGGTGGTGGTCAGCCAGGTTGGGTATTGAAGTGTAAGGGCTGGGAAACTGATCCAAACGCATATATTTACTTCACCATTCAAGGTCACGCATGGGAGCCTATTACTAAGGCTATCGGCAAACCAGAATGGGCAGCTGATCCGGCCTATATGACTGCTGAAGCTCGTCAAGACAAGATTTTTGATATCTTCGCAACGATTGAAGATTGGCTCAAAGACAAAACTAAATATGAGGCTGTGGACATCCTCCGCAAGTTTGATATTCCATGTGCCCCAGTTTTCTCCATGAAAGAATTGGCTGCTTCACCTGACCTGCGTAAGAGTGGATCAATCGTTGAAGTGGACCACAAAGTACGTGGTAAGTATTTGACTATCGGTAGCCCAATCAAGTTCTCTGATTTGGAAATCGAAGTGAAGCCATCTCCAGTATTGGG
>CALQED020000081.1 GCA_943329505.2 Polynucleobacter meluiroseus
AAAATCTCGCAGGCTAGCATGTCTGCTACATAAGCACTCTTACCTTCATGAAAGCCCACTAAGACCGTCCCTTTTTTAATGGAACGATTCACTACGCTCAGTCGTGCGCGATGGCGATACCCCCAAGTAGGACCTCCCATCGGTCGTAAAATTTCTTCGGGCTTCACTTTAGCGATGTGCTGCAAATCATCTTCAAGAACACGTTGCTTCATCGCGATTTGCGCCCGAATATCTAAATGCTGCATAGAGCAACCACCACAGACACCAAAAGCTACACACTTGGGTTCTGCCCGAAAGACAGCAGGCTTGAGGATATCGCGCAACTTGGCTTTACTAAAGCGGGCTTTATCACTGGTAATGGTGTAGGTGACTAACTCGGTAGGCAGTGCGCCCTTAATGAAAATGACTTTGCCGCTCTGGCTCGCATCTAGTTCAGTCCGAATATCTGCTTCATTTGGCACTAAGCGGGCAATTCCTTGGGCATCTAAATCGAGTGCTTCAACTCTAATTGGCTCAGTCACTTCAATATTGACTGGCTTATCCCCTCTACGCATCCGGTGCAAAACCTTGGAGATATTCTTGCCACTGACTACCGTTCGGCTCTTTCGCTTCTTTTTCTAAATAGGCTTTCACGAAATCAATTTCTTCTTGGTATTCCTCAAGAGAAAATCCACCACGGAGTAATTGGAAACGGCAATACATCAGATAAGTATTGACCACATCGGTCTCGCAATAGCGCCGTATGTCATTGAGCTTGCCATCTTGGTAGGCAGGCCAAACTTGACTGCCATCCATACCCATCTTGCCTGGAAAGCCACAGAGTTTTGCTAAACCATCTAATGGTGCATTGGCTCTGCCATTGAATTTCGCCAAAAGATCCATCATGTCTAAGTGCCGCATGTGATAACGACCGATGTAGTTATTCCACTTAAACTCACGACTATCGGCTTCCTGGCTTTCACCCATCTCCCAATAACGGGGCGCCTGGATATGATTGGCGAGCGCACGGTAGTGCAAGACGGGCAAATCAAAGCCACTGCCATTCCAAGAAACCAGTTGCGGGGTGTACTTTTCAATCAGATCAAAGAAAGCCTGAATCAAGACTTTTTCATCATCTTGCTCTGTGCCCAAGGTGCCTACTTTAATTTGGGGTGCACCCTCTTTGGTAGTTCTGCGTATCACGCATGAGATGGCCACAATTTTTTGCAAGAAGAGTGGTAAAAAATCGCTACCGGTTTTAGCGGCGCGTTCCGCCATCACTTTTGCAGCCACTTCAGCATCACTCATCGCGGCCGGATAATCTTCCAGACGGCGCAATCCCGCTACATCCGGAATCGTTTCAATATCAAAGACAAGGACAGTGGCCATGGCCTATTACGCTATCACTACAGGTTTACTGCAAATACGGCGTTGGATTAACTGGCTTGCCGTTCACGCGTAATTCGAAATGGAGTTTAGGTGCGTTGGTATCGGTATCGCCCATCTCGGCAATTTTCTGCCCCTTACGTACACTATCGCCCTCTTTCACCACCAACTTGCTATTGTGGGCGTAGGCTGTGAGATAGGTATTGTCATGCTTGACAATCACTAAGTTGCCATAACCCCGCAAGCTATTGCCGGCATAGACCACTTTGCCATCCGCGGCTGCCAGTACTGGCTCACCGACTTTGCCGGCAATATCAATCCCTTTATTGGCTTCACTAAATTCCCCTGTGACCTTACCTTTGGCTGGCCAAGATAAACGAATACCGGGCTCTGCAACAAGCTCGGGTTTACTCGCTTCTGTGGGAGCAGGAGTATCTGCTTTATCTGCGCCAGCATTTGTTTTTCTCTCAACTGGTTTGACTGCTTTTGCGCCTGCTGGTGGTCGCACCAACACCAAATCGCCAATCTCAATCACATTGGGATTAAAGCTTGGGTTGGCAGCAGTATTCCACTGCGCCACATCGCGAGGTGCTTGACCGTGATCTAAAGCAATACGCGCCAAGGTGTCACCCTTTTTAACGCGATAGTAACCAGGAGGTGTTGGTTGTTCAGTGGCAGCAGGAGGAGGTGTGCCTCCAGAGCGATCAGTCACGACTGCAGGTTTAGTGCGGGGCGTGGTACATCCTGCGATCAGCACCAAGGATGCTGACAGGATTGCGATAAGAAAGCTTTTAGATAAATGGGTCATGGAATTAGAAATGGCTCTCGATCTCATACTACCCCTGATTGTAAGGGGACAAAAAAGACCCCGTCCAGCACAGTTCTTTGATAGCGCTGGGAGCTCATTCTCTCCACCATCACCAGTTGTTGCTCTTTTTCATTTTTGGCAACGGGGGCTACTAGGCGCCCGCCAATAGCCAATTGATCTAATAGTGCATCTGGGATACCCAAACCCGCGGCTGCCAGAATAATGCCGTCAAACGGGGCGGCTTGTGGCAAACCTAAAATACCGTCACCATAAATCAGGCGCAAATTATTAATGCGAAATGGGCGTAGTTTTGCTCTGGCCATATCGTGTAGTGGACGAATCCGCTCGATGGAGTACACCTCATCAGCCAATAGACTGAGTACCGCAGCTTGGTAACCACAACCTGTGCCAATTTCTAAGACTTTTCCTAGCGGATGCTTGGGCTTATGCAGCAACTCGATCATGCGAGCTACTACCGACGGCTTTGAAATCGTTTGCTCATGACCAATGGGTAATGCCGTATCTTCATAGGCTTGTGCATGCAAACCGGCGTCCATAAACGCATGACGTGGAACCGTAGCAATCGCCTCTAATGTTTTGCCGTGCTTCACGCCGCTAGCATGTACCTTCGCTGCTAGAGCCTGGCGGTAGGCTGCAAAACGCTCAGTAGGTGCTTTCAACCGCGATCCCAACCATTTGCTCGCATCGCCTTTAACTGTGTGTGATGCGTTAAATCCAATTGCATGGGCGTAATCGAGATACATCCTTCGTTA
Source organism: Polynucleobacter meluiroseus (assembly GCA_943329505.2). Lineage (GTDB taxonomy): Bacteria > Pseudomonadota > Gammaproteobacteria > Burkholderiales > Burkholderiaceae > Polynucleobacter > Polynucleobacter meluiroseus_E. The sequence continues at coordinate 2,947 of CALQED020000081.1, forward strand.
ATCGCATGAAAGTCGGTTCCCTCAGAGCCTTCTTTGACATCCCCTGCTGCACCAATCCAATAAATCTTGTCACCACGGGGGCTGTCTTGCACCACGACTGGCTGAGAGTGATGACGATTGCCCAAACGGGTAACGCGCCAGCGATAAAGATCAGCGTAGGGACGGTTCGGAATATTGACATTGAGTAAGGTCGCAGTGCCCTCGGTTCTGGCAAGCGTAGAAACCAGCATTTGTGCTACGAGATCGTGAGCCGCTTTGGCAGCATCCTCAATCCGATTCCAGCCTCGATCAATTTGTGAAAACGCAATCCCTGGAACACCAAACATCACACCCTCTACCGCTGCTGCCACCGTCCCAGAGTACAGGACATCCTCGCCCATGTTCTCACCTTGGTTGATGCCGGAGATGACCAGATCCGGTTTTTCATCTAAAAAACCAGTCATAGCAACGTGAACACAATCTGTTGGCGTGCCGTTAATAAAGAAAAAACCATCGCGCTCACCGCCCGCTACACGATGAATCGATAGTGGTCTTGAGAGCGTGAGTGAATTCGAGGCGCCGCTATGATTTTGCTCTGGAGCAATGACCGTAATGCGACCTAAAGGACGCACTGCATTGACCAAAGCCAATAAACCAGGCGCCAAATAGCCATCGTCATTCGATACCAAAATATGGGGTTGACGATCACTCATGAATGCGCAGTGCTTTCTATGTTTAGATAGGATTGGTTTTAGTTAAGGCACGACCTCTAAACCAGCCATAAATCACTGGCAATACCAAGAGCGTTAAGACTGTAGTGGTTACCATACCGCCCACAATCACCAAAGCCAATGGACGCTGTGCCTCTGAACCAATCGAATGAGATAGCGCTGCTGGCAAGAGACCTAGGCCAGATAGTGCTGCGGTCATTAGCACTGGACGCACCCGTAAGGAAGCGCCCTCAACCATGATGTCTTTCATCTGCCCATGCTCGGTAGCTGCTGTTTTATTAATGAAGGAAATTAAGATCACGCCATCTTGAATCGCAATACCAAAGAGCGATAAGAAACCAAAGAATGCCGAAATACTTAAGGTCTCTCCTGCAAGGTGCAAGGCAATCACACCACCAATTGCAGCAAATGGGACATTGATCATGACAATAAAGGCATCACGGAAATTACCAAATGCACTCACCAGCAGCAAGAAGATGCCGAGGAGTGCTAAAGGCACAATTACCATCAATTTTTTCTGGGCTTGCTTCATCTGATTAAACTGACCGTCCCAACTAATAGAGTAATTCGGTGGCAAGGTAATATTTTGCTCGACCAAGAATTGCGCATCTTCAACTGCGCTACCTAAGTCACGGTTGCGCACGCTAAATTTAATCGCAATATAGCGTTTACCAGCTTCGCGATAAATAAAGAATGGGCCATCAGTCAGTTGAATCTTCGCAACCAAAGCAAGCGGGATCTTCGTACCATCTGGAGAGTCGACTAATAGTTGGCTAATATCGGCAACGTCATTACGATTGATTTCATTGAGGCGAACGGCAATGCCAAAGGTTTTTTCATCCTCTAGTAAGTTGGTAACAGCAGCCCCGCCGATTGCGTTGGCAACCACCGTCTGAATATCATTGAAGTTAATGCCATAACGGGATGCACGCTCACGATCAATCTGGATGTTCAGAGTAGGCTGGCCCAACTCTTTGAGAATGCCCTCGTCTGCAACACCACGAACTTTCTTAAGTTGATCAATCACCTCATGAGCTTTTTGATCTAGCACTTCAAGATCGGTACCGTAAATCTTGACCGAGTTCTCACCCTTCACGCCAGATAAAGCTTCATTTACGTTATCTTGAATGTATTGCGAGAAGCTATAGGTAATGCCTGGAATCTTATTAAGCTCGACCTCCAGATTAGCAATCAACTCTTTCTTAGAAGAGCCGCTTGGCATATTTTCTGGACTCTTGAGATACAGGCCATACTCTTGGTTAAATACACCCGTAGAGTCCGTACCATCATCAGGCCTGCCAATCTGTGCGGCAACCTTGTCAATCTCAGGCTGCTTCATAAAGGTTTCACGCAATTGATTGGCGCTCTTGACGGAGTAATTTAAGTCGACCGTATTGGGCAAAGTCACGCGCAACCAAATATTATTTTCTTCTAAGGTAGGTAAGAATGCGGTACCCAAGCGGGTCATACTCAGTAGTGTTAAACCTAGAACAAAAACAGCTACCGAGAAAACCGTTAAGGGGCGATCCATCCACTTTCTGAGCAATGGTTTATAGCCAGCCAAAATCTTAGTAATGAATGATGGTGGCTTGTGCTGTAAGTTTTCACCAAATACCAAAGAAATCATCGCTGGCAAGAAAGTCAAACTCAAGATCATGGCGGCAATCAAGGCAAAGCCCATCGTAAATGCCATGGGCTTGAAGATGATGCCTTCAACACCGCCCATAAAGAACAAGGGGGAATACGCCACGATGATGATGCCCGTAGAGTAAATCATGGCGCGCTGCACTTCACTTGTAGCCATGATGATGCTTTGGTTGAGGCGCTTACCGCCCTCTTCTAAGTGACGCATGACATTTTCCGTCAAAATCACTGCAGAGTCGACGATCACACCAAAGTCAATCGCACCTAAAGAAATTAGATTTGCTGGCACGCTCCAGAGATGCATCTGAATAAAGGAGACGCACAATGCCAAAGGAATCACAGCAGCTACTACCGCAGCAGCACGAATATTGCCCAAGAATAAAAACAGTACCGCTAAGACTAAAGAGATCCCGAAGAACAAAGTGTGCTTAACCGTGCCGACAGTAATATCTAGCAGCACTTGGCGATCATAAAAGGGTTTTACTTCAATGCCAGGCGGCAATACATGCTTGTTAATATTTTCTACCGTACTACGCACGCGTGCCAGGACTTCAGTCGCATTCTCGCCACGACGTAAGTAAACAATCCCTTCTACTGAGTCTGGGTTGTCATTGAACTGGAACATACCTAAGCGGGGTGCATTACCAATCTCAACTTTAGCTACATCGCCAATCCGAATTGGCACGCCATTATTCGTGGTGATAATGACTTGCTTAATGTCAGCGATATCTTTAAGTAGACCTACACCGCGCACCACAAACTGTTGCTCACCAGCAGGCAATAAGCCACCACCGGTATTGCTATTAGCATTAGTCAAGGCTAAGATCAATTGATTAACGGATATGCCTTTGGATTGCATGCTCTCGGGGCTCACAATCACTTGGTATTGGCGAACCTTGCCACCAAAAGAAGATATGTCTGCTACGCCGGGAGTTTGTTTGAGCTCTTTATAGATCTCATAG
>CALQED020000082.1 GCA_943329505.2 Polynucleobacter meluiroseus
ACAAAGGTGAGATACGACCGCGCTCTTCTAGGATCTTTTTTTCTATTGCTGCCAATTCTGGCTTGCTACCAGGAACTACTGGATTGATTCGAGTACTCATTTTTGTTATTCCGCTGTAATTTTCTTTACTTTAATTAATTGGGACCACTTCATAATATCTTTCTTCAAAACATTGCCAAGCTCTTCTGGGCTTGAGCCCACAGGCTCGCTACCAGACTGAGAAAGCTTTGAATTTAAAGGTTCTTGCTTCACGACTTTTTTAAGCGCCATACTTAAGCGCTCAATATCTACTTTAGGAGTCCCTGCCTTAACAAAAACAGCATACCAATTATTGGTATCTACACCTTTGATACCCATTTCATTGAAGGTTTTAACATCCGGTATTGCACTATTGCGCTTATCAGCGGCTAGACCAATGGGTTTTAATTTGCCACTCTTGATAAAACCAATTAATCCCGGAATATCCCCAAAGAATCCATCTACATGACCAGCCATCACATCCGTAATTGCTGGGGCAGCACCCTTGTAAGGGACATGCAGGATTTTGATACCCGCTGAGTCATTCAATTGCTCAAGGGCCAAATGCGGAACACTGCCAGTACCAGAAGATCCCATGGTTAAATCTTTAGCTTTAGCAAGAGTAACGAAATCAACCGCATTACTTGCAGGGCTGCCAGGATTTACCACCAATACCTCGACATTATTTGCCACTAAAGATACCGGGGCTAAATCCTTGACTGGGTTGTAAGATAGCTTTTCATAAAGACCGGGGTTGATAGCGACTGCTCCGGCGCTAGTGAACCATAGCGTTTTTCCATCAGCCGGATTGGCAGCTACATACTCTGCAGCAATAGCGCCATTACCGCCAGGTTTATTCTCAATCACAATTTGGGCGTTGAGCTCTTTTCCTAAAGGCTCAAGTAGTGATCGAGCCATTGAATCTACTGGTCCGCCAGGAGGAAAAGCCACAATCATTTTGATGACGTTACTGGGCTGCGCATCAGAAGCGCTAGCAAAAATACAAATCAGACTGACGAGGATCGCTTTGAGATTATTCATCATTAATCACATCTTACTGACATGCCGCCATCGACCACAATTTCAGTGCCGGTAATAAAACGAGATTCATCGGAGGCTAAAAATAAAGCTGCATTAGCGGTATCGCGGCCGTCCCCCATAAATGGCAGAGGAATGCGTGCCTGTCGTTGCTGCAATAGTAATTCCACATCTCCGCCGACGCGTTGCTTGGCCAGTCGAGTTTCTACCATGGGAGTATGAAGCTGTCCAGGGACAATAGTATTGACACGAATATTTTGCTTGGCATATTGCACTGCCAATACTTTTGAAAATTGAATGACTCCCGCCTTGGTAGCTGCATAGGCAATTTGCGCTGAACCCGTCCAGCGAGTACCAGAGGTAGAAGCAAAATTAATAATTGAGCCTTTTTCTTGCTTCATCATTTCTGGTAAGGCATATTTGCAAGTTAAAAAGACGCTCTTGAGGTTGAAATCTACCTGAGCATCCCAAACCTCCTCCGTCATTTCAACCGGACCCCCTTTCGCAGAGCCGCCCACAACATTCACCAAGATATCAATAGCGCCAAACTGCTGAACGCAAACTGCAATACTTTCTTCAATAGCACTCGCCTGAAAAATATCCAGTTGTGCAGTCGTAATATTTTTAGCAGCAGGCCCGGCTAGATTTAGTGTTTCATCCAAATTAGCCAAATCAATATCAGTAGCAAATACTTTCGCGCCCTCTTGGGCGAAACGAATAGCTGTTGCACGACCATTCCCCCAGCCAGGACCAACAGAGCCTGCTCCGGTGATAAAGGCCACTTTGCCCTCTAATCGTCCTGCCATTGTGATATCTCCATATGCTATTTATTAAAACCGATAAAACTTTTCGGGATTACTCACCATTAACTGATGGATTTTTTCAGTCGAAGTGGCAATTCTGGGAATGAGATCAACCAGATTACCATCATCAGGAATGTGGTGGTGATTGGGGTGAGGCCAATCCGTACCCCAAACGCATCGATCCGTAAATTCATCCACCAGGATTTTGGCAAGAGAGACGCCGTCATCATAGGGATGATTTTGAGAAATACGATCTACCCCGCTGACCTTGACATAAAAGCGTGGGTCATCAAGCAGTTTTAGCAAGCCCTGGAAATCGGCATGATTACTCCCCAAAGAAGCATCAACTCGGCCAATATGATCAATCATCACGGGGACGGCTGACTGCTTTAATAATGGCGATAGAGAATGGACTAAATCACTAGAAAAATGAACCTGTAAATGCCATCCAAATGGTTCCATCCGCTGAGTTAAAGCAAGAATATCCTCCATAGAATCACTGTTCTTGAGATGTGCCATGAAATTGAAGCGAATGGCTCTAAAACCCTGCTGATCCATTTTGGCAATTTGCTCACTCGTTGTTTTTGCCGAAGCCAGTGCCACTCCAAGATATTTTCCTTTGCGAGCCTGCATAGCATCAACCACTACAGAATTATCAAAGCCATGTAAGGCGGTTTGAACAATGACGCAGCGCTCAATCCCCAAGAAATCGTGCAATGCAAATAAAGCTTCTTTACCCGCATCCACAGGCGTCCAGGTTCGCTCCTGGATATAAGGAAATTGATTGGCTGGACCAAAAATATGACAGTGCGCGTCACAAGAATTCGGTGGCAATGTAAATAACGGCTTTTTGGGATCAACCAAGTAGGTTTGGAGTGGGGTTTGACCTGTCATATCGCTTGTCTACCAGCTTTTTATTGGCGCGTTAATAAAGCCATGATGGGATCCAGATCAGAAAGCGTTTCAAGCTGATCTACTAACTCAATCATTTCATCGATTTGTGACTCGCTCAGAATTCCAGACACCACATTCTTAAATTTAAATTGAATATCACTCTTAGACAGTGGGTTTTCAGGACTACCTCTCCTATCTAAAATTTCTTGTAGCACCACTTCACCTTTGGTCGTTGTGACCTTGACCCTGGAAGCATGTCTATAGGCGACACCCATCTTCTCGATATCAGGGTCTATGTATGCATGCACTTTCTGCATAAATGTTGTTAACTTCGGATCAGTTAATTTCGCTTCTGAATATTGTTCAGTAAATAGAACGCCATCGAATGCCACGCTTGCGATATTGAAATATAGATTCATCTGCGCGGCAGTGACGCCCTGAGCTTTATATTCCCAAGCGCAATGGGTAAAGGTCATGGGGCTTAAGCCCACATCAATTCTGGCAATGTCCTCTGGCCTTAGCTGATGGTTTTTCATGATTAGCAGCAAGGCATCCAAAGAGGAATGAATACTAGTAACGCAGGCATAGGGTTTATAGCCTACTTGCCCAGCTTCCCATACCTCTCCTAAGCCTGCTAGCAAACGCTCTGGCTTGGGTGAAGTGGAGTAGGTGCTGAGATAACCTCCATAAGCCGCTTCCAAAACATTCGAGATTCCCGTTAATCCTTTTTGTGCCAACAATGCGGAATAGATTCCACTCTGCGCAGCTCTTCCTGAGTGAAAGCGTTTCACCATAGCGCCTTCTTGGGCAGCCATTAAGCCACCAGCCTGTGAACCGGCAATCCCCAAACAATCTAGCATGAGGGTCGGATTAAAATTGAGCATACGACCTGCAGCGGCTGCACCCACAAAGACCCCTGAAGTTCCCTGCGGATGAAAGCCATCAAAGAAAAGTTGAATTGAAGCCGCATTACCTACACGAGTACCAACCTCATACCCACATACCATGGCAGTGAGAAATTCTTTTCCAGAAACCTTACCCAACTTTTCAACCAAAGCAAACAATACTGGAATCGCGATCGACCCAGGGTGCAAGATGGATTCTTTATGCATATCATCAAACTCAAATGCATGGCCAGCCGTACCATTTACTAAGGCAGCGTTCCCAACTGAAGTTTTTTGTGAGGTACCAAATATTGAGGCCACGGGAGTTGCACCCTCATCCATCACCATATTCTCAACCGATTTCGTCCATGGCAAGGTAACGCCATGCAAGCAACAACCAATACTATCTAGCACACACATTTTCATGCGCTCTACTACTGCTTGAGGAATATCGTCATACTGCAAATGGCTTGCAAAGTCTGCCAAGATTTTGCTGGCATTGGGAACTAGTGGTGAATTTTCTGTGCTCATCTTCTCTTTAATTGGTTTAATTAGAACTTAGTAATTTATGCGTATTAGTCAATCGAAATATTGGCTTCACGCGCAATCGTGCCAATTCTGACGGTCTCATCTTTGACTAATTTTTCAAATTGCGCGGTATTAATGGTTGCTGGCTCAAATTCAAGCTCATTCATGCGATCTCTCACAGTTTTATTCTTTAGCGCTATTGCAACTTGGTCTGCCAGCTTGCTAACAATATCCTTGGGGAGATTGGCAGGACCCCATAGACCATACCAAGAGTTCATCTCAAAACCTGGGAGTCCGCTTTCAGCCACTGTCGCAACATTTGGATAGGCTGCCATTCTTTTATCACTAGTAAAAGCCAAAACTTTTAAATGTCCACTTTTAATGAAGCTGGTGACCCCTGGCAAAGGTGATATTGCAGCGCTGACATGGCCGCCCATCACATCTGTTAACTGAGGAACAGCACCCTTATAGGTAATGATCTCCATATCCAGCTTGAGCCCTCGATTGAGCATCTCTTCCGATAAATGACTGGCTGTTCCTAACCCCGAGGTGGCCCAGGTGTATTTACCAGGACTTTTTTTAACCAGAGCTACAAAGTCTTTAAAGTTGTTCGCATCAAATTTGGGGTATGTCACCACTGCCAGAGGGACATATCCTATCTGAGCAATCGATGTGAAATCTTTTTCAGCATCATAGGTTTTCTTTTTTACTACCATCGGCATATAGACCTGGCTGGACGCATGACACAGCAAGGTATATCCATCAGCGGGTGCCCGCATCACCTCAACAGATCCAATCATGCCCGATGCACCAGGTTTATTTTCAACCACAACCGACTGGCCTAACTGTTTTTGCAATTGCTCAGTAATGAGTCTGCAAGTATTGTCTACTGAACCGCCAGGCGTATATGGCACCACCACCTTGATTGGTCTGTTGGGATAAGCTTGTGCAAACAGAGGACCAGCAAAACATTGCAAACTTAAAAAACCAAGCACTAGATACTGTATTTTCATTTGTTGACCTTAACCTTATAGGTGAAACCTAAATCACTTGAATACCGCAAAATTATTAATCTGGGGTTGCCCCTGACTTCTTAATCACTGCGGCCCATTTTTTGGTTTCTGCCTGAATGAGTTTCGAATATTCCATACCATTACCTAGGACGGGCACAGCACCTTCAGCAACCAATTTAGATTGGAATTGAGGGCTGCCGCCAATTTTTAATATTTGATTCGATAGCTCTTTTGCTATCAATGGAGGAGTTTTATTAGAGGCGAGTACCCCATAAGATACTGAGCTATCAAAATCACTCAACGATTTAATGTTAGATTCTGCAACTGTTGGTACCTCGGGAAATACGGGCAAACGCTTCTTTGAAGTAACAGCAATGGCGCGTAGCTTGCCACTCTGTATCAACGCCATAGCCGGAGGAATCACGCTAAACATAAAATCCAATTGCCCTCCAGCGACATCCACTAATGCGGGCCCTGTGCCCTTATAGGGTATATGGGACATCTTGACACCGGTGACCTCTTTAAATAGCTCTCCTGTTAAATGACCGCCGGTGCCATTACCGCTAGAGCCATAGTTAAAAGGGACTGTCCGCTGACTAGAAAGTTCAATCAGATTTTGTACTGATTTAATTTTGGAATCTTGTGCCACTACTAATACCAATGAGGTGGAAGCTAATAAAGCGATAGGCTCTAGGTCTCGTGTGGGATCCATTCCGGTATTTAATAAAACAGGGTTAATGGATACCGTACCGGTATGTCCTAGCAATAAGGTGATTTCATCGGCTGATGCTCTCACGACGTATTCTGTGCCGATATTGCCACCTGCACCTGGCTTGTTCTCCACTAGCACGCTTTGTTTACGGAGCTCGCTGAGATCCTTAGCTAGCTGTCTGGCAATCACATCATTGCCACCTCCAGGAGCGAATGGAACAATAATTTTGATAGGCTTACTAGAAGCAGTCTGTGCCCAAGAAAAATATGGCAATGAAGTCGCTAGCGCTAAAAACAAAAATTTTCTACGT
>CALQED020000083.1 GCA_943329505.2 Polynucleobacter meluiroseus
AGTGAGTAGATCATCCATCAAGGATTCATACTCAGCCGCTGTATCTTGCTTTTCCATATCCTGTTGAATTTTTTCAACATTGACTTGGTGATAGTGCATGGCATGCAAAGTCGCGGCTGTGGGTGATGGTACCCAAGCAGTGTTGGCACCCGCTTGAGGATGGGCAATTTTTTGTTCTACCATTTCTTTCATGAGGTCTGGTGCAGGCCACATGCCTTTACCAATTTGTGCGCGACCACGTAAGCCACAATCTAAACCTGCTAATACGTTACGGCGCTCATAAGATCCAAACCATTTACTGATTTTCATCTTCCCTTTACGCACCATAGCGCCACCATACATTCCGGTATGCATTTCATCGCCAGTACGGTCTAAGAATCCGGTGTTAATAAAGGCAACGCGAGCACCAGCTGCAGCAATCGCAGCTTTAATGTTGACACTCATCCGGCGCTCTTCATCCATGATGCCTAACTTCACAGTATTCTCTGGAAGACCCAGCAATTTCTCGACTCGGCCAAATAGTTCACCAGCAAAAGCCACTTCTTCAGGGCTATGCATTTTTGGCTTCACAATGTAAACAGAACCTTTGCGAGTATTTCCAATAGATTGAGTCGCGGGACGATTGATGTCATATAAAGCAATCAATACGGTTACCACTGCATCCAAGATACCTTCGTATATTTCCTTGCCTTCACCAGTGATGATCGCTGGATTCGTCATCAAGTGGCCTACGTTACGCAGGAAGAGGAGTGAACGGCCATGCAAAGTCACAACACCATCTTTGGCATTCAGGGCGCCAATACCTGCGGTGTAATTGCGATCTGGATTGAGCTTACGGGTAAAGGTTTTACCACCCTTGGTCACCTCTTCTACTAAGGTACCCTTCAGAATACCTAACCAGTTTTCATAAGCCAGTACTTTGTCATCGGCATCAACTACTGCTACTGAATCTTCCAAGTCCAGAATGGTTGAGAGGGCTGCTTCAAGCACTACATCATTAATACCTGCTGCATCAGTAGCGCCAATAGTTTTCGTCTTGTCAATTTCGATATCAATATGGATACCGTTATTGCGTAGCAAAATAGAGCTTGGTGCTAAAGCATTACCCTGGTAACCAACAAACTGTTTTTCATCAACCAAGCCAGTAACACTGCCGTCTTTCAATTTGACCGACAGTTTCTTGTCGACAACTGTATAGGCAACAGCATCACTGTGTGAAGCTTTTACCAAAGGAGCGGCTTGATCTAAAAACTGGCGTGCATAGGCAACTACCTTCGCACCTCGAATTGGGTTGTATGCATTATCTTTTGTAGCGCCATCCTCTTCAGAGATCACGTCCGTGCCGTAAAGCGCATCATACAAAGAACCCCAACGGGCATTGGCAGCATTTAAGGCATAGCGAGCATTGAGAACAGGGACAACCAACTGGGGTCCAGCCTGGAGTGCTAGCTCATCATCTACATTCTGGGTAGAAGCGGAAATCGTGGCAGGGACATCATCGATATAACCGATTTTTTTCAGAAACTGTCGATATGCAGGCATATCTTTGATTGGGCCTGGATGAGCTTGGTGCCATTGATCAATGTCTAGCTGGAGACGATCACGCTTTGCTAGTAAGGCTGCATTTTTTGGAGTGAGGTCTTTAACAATCTCATCAAAGCCCTTCCAAAAGTCAGCACTTTGAATACCAGTTCCAGGAAGCACTTTGTCTTCAATAAAACGATACAGGGGGGTTGCTACTTGAAGGCTATTACAGGTAGTGCGCGCAGTCATGTTCTTAATTTCTTATACAAAAGTGAGTTTAGTGAAAAGGTGAATTACTGAATCAAATATTTTCTATCAATCCTGGAAAGGATGCTGTAACAAAATAGTTTCGTCACGCTCTGGACCGGTAGAGACCATCGCAATTGGCTTACCAGCCACTTCCTCAATCCGACGGAGGAAATTTTGAGCTTCCACAGGAAGTTTCGCCCACTCACGGATACCAAAAGTAGTGCCCTGCCAACCTGGAAAATCTTCATAAATCGGTTCGCAGCGGGAAACAGACTCAGCCCCGCGGGGCAATACATCTAATTGCTTGCCGTCGAGCTTATAGCCTACGCATAAGCGAATCGTTTCGAAACCATCCAGTACGTCAAGCTTGGTAATGCACAGACCTGATAAGCCGTTAATTTGGATCGAGCGTTTTAAGGCAGCAGCATCTAACCAACCGGTACGGCGTGGACGACCTGTAACAGACCCAAATTCTTTACCGACTTCAGCAAGTCGTATGCCAACTGGATCTTGTTTTGCCGGATTGTCATGGTCATACAGTTCGCTTGGGAATGGGCCGGCGCCTACGCGGGTGCAATAAGCTTTGGTAATGCCCAAAATATATTGCAGGGAATCTGGGCCAACACCAGAGCCAGCAGCAGCATTACCTGCTACGCAGTTACTGGAGGTGACATAGGGATAAGTGCCATGATCAATGTCGAGCAAGGTACCTTGTGCACCTTCGAACAAAAGATTCTGACCAGCTTGCTCAGCGGCATATAAAGCGCTAGAGACATCGACCACCATCGGCTTGATACGCTCTGCATAAGACATTGCTTCAGCAAGCGTCTTCTCATAATTTACCGGTTCTGCACCGTAGTAATTGGTCAACATGAAATTGTGATATTCCAAGTTCTCACGCAATTGCGCTGCAAATTTTTCTGGATAAAACAAATCTTGAACACGTAAGGCACGACGGGCTACTTTATCTTCGTATGCTGGACCAATACCACGACCAGTAGTTCCTATTTTTGCTTCACCACGCTTTTTCTCACGGGCGTGATCGATCGCTACGTGATAAGGCAGAATCAAGGTGGCTGCTTCAGAAATCTTTAAGCGGGATTGAACATTCAAGCCAGCAGCCTCAAGCTCTCCAATTTCTTTAAAGAGCGCTTCTGGTGATAGCACTACACCATTACCGATGTAGCAGATGACTTCTTGGTGCATGATGCCAGACGGAATCAAGCGCAAAATGGTTTTCTTATTGCCAATGATTAAGGTGTGGCCAGCATTGTGTCCACCCTGAAAGCGAACTACCGCTTGGGCATGATCGGTCAACCAATCAACTACTTTACCTTTGCCTTCATCACCCCACTGGGTACCAATGACAACGACGTTACGACCTTTTGCTTGCTGCTTTGAAGACATAGTGAAATCCAAAAAAGATAATTACAAATTAGGTTAAGTACTTGCTATATGACTTGTGGTTGATGTTATTTCTGCTTGAGCTCCCAAGAGCTGCCTTGCTTGACCAACTCTCGATCACAGGCATACTCTGCTGCTTCGACAGATTCACCAGCGGGCATCTGAATCACTATTTCACCACGATTGCGCAGTTCCTCAATGACTTTGTCTAATGCGACATCTTGAACCCAAGGCGCATGAATAGCCAGCTTGCGCTCCTTTAAAGAAGACAGACTAGCAAGTGTCAGCAGATCCAAGGAGAAGCCTGTAGCTGGACGTGAGCGACCAAAGGCCTGGCCAACTTGGTCATAACGTCCGCCTCTAGCAATCGGCTGTGGCAAGCCATCCACGTAAGTAGCAAACATCACACCGCTGTGATATTGATAGCCCCGTAAATCTGCCAAATCAATACTCAGCTCTAAGCCACCACTGATCTTATTGTTAGCATTAACGGCAGTAATGATGCGCTCTAAATCAGCTAAAGCTTGATCAATAGCAGTATGTTTAGGCAAGACCTTCTTCGCCTTTGCTAAAACTTCTGCACAAGGGCCGTTTAACTCAGTTAAAGCCAGCAATGCTTGTGCAAGCTGAGCAGGTAAACATTCTGCCCACTGCTTTAAGCGTGGACGATCCTTGCTTTGTAACAAGCCATATAACAATTCAATGGTTTCTTTATCGAGCTTTTGATCAGCCACAATGCCAGTCAAGATGCCGGCATGCGATAAATCTAAGTAAACTTTTTTGAGGCCAGCCAACTCTAAGGTCTTGAGCAGTAGCGTAATCGCTTCAAAGTCAGCCTCCCAAGTCGCACAGCCATAGATCTCCGCGCCCAATTGCAATTGTTCCCGTGAAGAACTGCCTACAGGAGTACGCGCATGTGCAACCGAGCCTGCATAGCAAAGGCGAGTAACACCAGCACGATTTAATAAATGGGCATCGATACGAGCAACTTGCGGGGTAATGTCAGCACGCAAACCTAAAGTACGCCCCGACAGCTGATCAACCAATTTAAAGGTTTGCAGATTGAGATCCGAACCAGTGCCGGTTAACAGTGAATCCAAGAACTCCAAAATTGGAGGAGCAACCAGCTCATAACCGTAAGATTGATACAGATCCAAGATAGCACGACGCAAAGTCTCAACCTTGCGAGCCTGTGCTGGTAAAACATCTGCAATATCTTCAGGAAGCAGCCAACGATTCATGATGTGAATTATTCGCTTTCTTATTTCTTATGCAGGAACTTAAAGAACTCACCACTAGGCTCTACCACCATCACATCTTTCTTATCCTTGAAAGAATTACGGTAAGCCTCTAAGCTCTGATAGAACTGGGCAAATTGTGGATCGCGTCCAAATGCCTCAGCATAAAGGGATGTCGCTTTGGCATCCCCTGCCCCTTTGATCTTTTGGGCATCGCGGTAAGCCTCAGCCAGGATCGTATCGCGTTGGCGTTCTGCATTTGCCCGAATCTTGTCAGACTCTGCCGCACCCATGGAGCGCAACTCATTGGCTACACGTTTGCGTTCCGCTTCCATCCGTCGGTAGACTGAATCACTAATCTCAGCCAATAGATCTACCCGCTTTAAGCGCACATCCACAATCTCTACACCAATATCAGATGCATCATCAGCCACTTTTTTACGAATACCCTGCATCACTTCTTCGCGCTGATCAGAAATGAGTTCACGCACGCTGCGTTTGGTAAATTCTTCATTCAATGCAGAACGAACCAATTGCGTCAAGCGATCTTGTGCCAAGCGCTCATCACCTTTAAAGCTAATGAAGAACTTACGGGGATCAACGATGCGCCATTTCACATAAGAATCAACTAAGAGGTTTTTCTTCTCAGCAGTAATGAAGCGCTCTGCCTCTGGATTATCAATCGTCAGGATGCGACGATCAAAAAAACGCACACTCTCAAATGGTCCTGGTAGCTTAACCCGTAGGCCAGGCTCCTCAATGACGCGCACAATCTGCCCGAAAGAAAATACCACTGCGAATTTGCGTTGATCAACGACGAAAATACTCGAGGAGAGCACGTAAATCAGAACAATAAATGCAATAGCAGCAACAATTAAACGATTAGCATTCATTATCTAGCCTCCCGATCACGACTGCGAAGACCATCACGTTTATCAGCAGAGTTTCCTGCAGGTAAGGTTGTAGTACCAGTAGCTGAGCTTGGATTATTAATACCAGTTGCACCGCCGACAGTCACACTGCCGGTTGGAGTTGAGCCACCTGATTGATTGACTTGAGAGTTAGCGGCCTGAGCACTCTCTGCACTGACTTGCGCAACAATCTTATCGAGTGGTAAATACAGAAGGCTATTGCTCTTCGTGGTATCAACCAAAATCTTGGTCACATTGTTATACATTTCACGCATCGTATCGATATACATCCGATCACGGGTGACTTGTGGTGCTTTGGCATATTCCACCAAGATTTGTTTAAAGCGCGTGGCATCACCCTCTGCCGTAGCGACCACACGGGCTTTATAACCCTCAGCCTCCTGAATTAAGCGGGCTGCAGTCCCCTTAGCGCGAGGGATGATGTCATTGGCATAAGCCTGACCTTCACTCTTTAAGCGCTCTTGGTCTTGACCAGCCTTCACGGCATCATCAAACGCTGCTTGCACTTGTTCTGGTGGTTGAACGTTTTGAACCGTGACGCTCGTCACATAGATACCTGTCTTATAGCTATCTAAAATCTTTTGAATCGAGTTGGCAAGATCAATACCAATCTTCTCGCGTCCTTCATACAAGACGGTATCCATCTTGCTACGGGCCACAATCTCACGCACGGCTGTTTCAGCTGCTTGGATAACTGCAGCATCAGGATCTCGATTGTTAAATAAATAATCGGTTGGATCTTTTAAGCGATATTGCACAGCAAAGCGCACGTCAATGATATTTTCATCTTC
>CALQED020000084.1 GCA_943329505.2 Polynucleobacter meluiroseus
AGTCTAAGGCTTTTGAGTTGGGTGGCGGAACATACGAAGCGCCTGGACAATTAGTGGGAGATTTTTTAGAGGGTAAAGCCTCAACAGAATTTGGCAGTGTGATGCCCTCATATAAGCCCGGTGTCCACTTAACTGATCTAGCAGATGCTTTGCCGCCATATGCAATTGAAGCAATTCGTGAAGCGCTACCGGCATTTGAGAAGCAAATTAAAGGTTTCTCTATGAAAGATGCTGTTCTGACTGGTGTCGAGACCAGAACTTCCTCACCATTACGCATTACTAGAGGAGCTAACTTTCAAAGTTTAAATATCAAAGGTCTCTATCCTGCTGGTGAAGGTGCAGGTTATGCTGGCGGCATCTTGTCAGCGGGGGTTGATGGTATTAAAGTCGCAGAAGCAGTAGCCCTCGACTATCTTGCTTAGTCATTAAGATATTGATGATGAAGATGCGAATCAATACCTTTTGATCTAGATCAACTAGGCATCAACACATTGTTGCTTTTTCGCGAATAAAAAAATGACAGCATCTGTTCATTTGATTTACATCAAATTGAACTAGCCCGATTGATTTCAAAATGAGCTTATTGAAATTGATATCAAAAGGGGTATTACCATGCGTCTCAAATCACTAGTAGCAGCAATGGCTGCAGTAGCTTCCTTAGCTCCAATTGCCTCACAGGCTCAGTCGGCAGATGAGAATCCTTGGATGGTTCGTATTCGTGCTGTTGATTTGCTCTGGAATAATGGTCAGTCTGGTATTGCTCAGTCTGAAAACTTAAAAGCAAAGAATCAAATCATTCCTGAGTTTGATGTTTCTTATTTCTTCACTAAAAATATTGCTGCCGAATTAGTTTTAACCTATCCACAACAAGTGACTATTAATAATTCCTCAGGTCAGGCTGGAAAAATTAGCGCTCTACCTCCGTCGCTATTGCTCCAGTACCACTTTACAGATTTGGGTGCCTTCAAGCCTTATGTTGGGGCTGGTGTGAATTACACAATCTTTGGGAATCGTCAAAATTTCCCTGCATACGGAAATGCTGTTCAAGTAGAGCCCTCAAGCTTTGGTGCAGTTGGACAGATCGGCGCGGATTATATGTTTGATAAAAATTGGGGTCTAAATATTGATTTGAAATACGCAACAATGGCAACCAATGTGCAGTATGTTGCTGGCGGAGCTAATGCTGGGAAGCTCACTTTAAATCCTTGGATGCCTGCTGTTGGTGTGACTTACAAGTTCTAAGAATTCAGTTCTTCGTTCTTGCGATAGAGCCCCTCAGGGGCTCTATTTTTGAGTATTGTTTTATGGTTTTACCAAGTCGTCAATCATCTTTTCAAAACTTAGCTCATCAAAGTGAAGATTATTAAAACGTCGAATTGATAAATGCTCTGGGGGGCTAATTCTTCGTTTGGCATATTGCTCCCAATGTGCCAACTTCCAAGCATCTCTTGGATCAGCACGTTTTTGTATACGTACTTTTGCCTCATTCGGGTCGAGATCAATCCAAGCTATCGAGATGCATGTTTGTGGAGGCATGCCTAATGCTTCTGGATTAAACATCTGGCCGCTCTGAATCTCTTTTGAGAAGGGACCCACTAAAATGACGTTAACACCCAGTAATAAATTTTCTTTGACGATGTCTAGTAAACCTTGGTATTCCCAATCGCGAAGATTCTCTAGGTAATAGGGACTATCGCGATCATCAGGATTCTGGGTGGTCAGCTCCATGATATGGGAGCTATAGGCGCCATAGACCGTATCTTTATCCAGAAAGAAAAAATCCTCACCAGTCTTTTCAATAATTAGTGGCAAGGCCCTCTTGGCTAAGGTAGATTTGCCTGTCCCAGCATGTCCTGCAAAGAGGATCAGGCGGGGTGCAGAAGGGTTCAGTTTGAAGATCATTTGTAGCTAGTCTCGCAGAAATTTGGGGAAATATCTCCTGTTTAGCTGAAATGACGATAATGACGTCATGGCTTTAATCGTACTTACTGATGCAAAACTGGCTTTTGGCCACGTTGACCTCCTCGCAAATACTGCTTTTTCACTGGAATCTGGTGAGCGTGTTGGCTTAATTGGCCGCAATGGCACTGGCAAATCTTCGTTGTTAAAGATTTTGGCTGGTATTGAAAAAATGGATGATGGGCTCCTGCAATACCAGCAAGGCCTGCGGATTGCTTATGTTCCCCAAGAACCTATTTTTGAAGCCGAGGAAACAGTATTTGAGGCAGTGTCAAAAGGGGTGGCAGAGGCTAAAGCCTTGCGTGAAGAATATGAAGCCCTGAGTGTGGGCGATTGGGATGATGACGCTCATCATCGCTTAGATGCAGTGCAATCAAAGCTTGAGGCTTTAAGTGGTTGGAACTGGGAGCAACGTGTTCACGAAACTTTGGACCGATTGCATTTAGATGCCGAAATAAAAATCAGCACACTTTCTGGGGGCACTAAAAAGCGTGTGGCCTTGGCGCGTGCTTTAGTTGAAGTACCTGACGTGCTGTTATTGGATGAGCCAACGAACCACTTAGATTTAGATTCCATTGCGTGGTTAGAAGAGCTTCTCAAGGAGTATCCAGGGTCTGTAATTCTAGTTACCCACGATCGTGCCTTCTTGGATAACGTATGCACCCAAATTGTGGAACTCGATCGCGGTATTTTGCGAAGCTACCCCGGTAACTTCACGCAATATGAGGTTCTCAAGGATCAAGAGCTCAATGCAGAATCTTTAGCTAATGCAAGAGCAGATAAATTGCTGGCCCAAGAAGAGGTCTGGATTCGTAAGGGAGTTGAGGCGCGTCGTACTCGAAGTGTTGCCCGTATTGCCCGCCTAGAAAAGCTAAGGGCCAGTCGTGTAGAGCGCAGAGATGCCATGGGTCAGGTCAAGTTGGCCGTTTCCGCGGGAGATCGCAGCGGTAAGATTGTTGCGGAACTGGAAAACGTGAGTAAGTCTTACGGCAGGCCCATTGTCACAGATTTCACAGCAACAATATTGCGCGGTGACAAGGTCGGATTGCTTGGGCCCAATGGTGCAGGTAAAACTACTTTACTCAAACTCATTCTGGGTACGATTGCACCAGATTCTGGCACTGCCACTATGGGCACTCGGATTGAAATTGCTTATTTTGATCAGATGCGCGAAGGCCTTGATCTCAATGCATCTCTTGAGGATTACATTAGTCCAGGTAGCGAGTGGATCGAAATTAATGGCAATAAAAAACACGTTAAGAGTTACTTAAGTGATTTCTTATTTGCACCCGAGAGAACCAATTCGCCAGTAAGTACTTTGTCTGGAGGTGAGCGGAATCGCCTTTTGCTGGCGCGTTTATTTGCACGTCCTGCAAATGTTTTGGTATTAGATGAACCAACCAATGACTTAGATATCGATACGCTCGATTTATTGGAGCAGTTATTGCAGGACTATAAAGGGACTGTTTTCTTAGTCAGCCATGATCGTTATTTCTTGGATAACGTAGTCACCAGCATTATTGCGAACGAGGGCGAAGGCTTCTGGCGTGAGTATGAGGGCGGGTATGAAGATTGGAAGATTCAAAAGGCTCGCTCAGATAAAATCCGTGCCGCCAATGCCAATCAAAAACCGGTTACTAAGCTTGAGGCAAAAACTGAGCCGGTTGCAGAAGTAAAGCCAGTGACGAAGGGTGGAGTACAAAAGCTCAATGGCAAAGAGCGTCAAGAGCTTGAAGCCCTACCTTTAAAAATCGAAACACTAGAAATTGAGCAGACAGATATTGGTATTGCGATGAGCAATCCCGAGCTCTATAAAAATGAGCCTGAATTGGCTGCTAGCATGCAGGCACGCTTAAGTGAGATTACTGAGCAGTTGGAGCAATGCTTGCAACGCTGGGAACAGCTCTTAAGCCGCTCCGAATCCTAATCCACGGCTATTTAAGCAGCATTTGAAATTCTTAGAGAATAGATAAAACAAGGCAAAATAGCCTGATCCGGATGAAATCAATCCATAAGTAGCGTTCATAAGGGACATGCGTTTCATGGAACACGCACTAGCACATTTTTTTGCATGGTTTGGTATGCCCTCGATTGGGTTGCCGGCGGTATTTATTAGCGCTTTTGTTTCAGCCACTCTCCTGCCAGTAGGCTCCGAGCCTATTCTCTTTGGTTATATCACCCTAAATCCCCATTTATATTGGGTGGCGATTATGGTCGCTACGGTTGGAAATACTTTAGGGGGCATGTTCGATTGGTGGCTTGGCCTACTTGCCCGTCGCGGGATTAAATCAATTGCTGGACCAACCGATAGTCGCGTCAAAAGTTGGCTTGCAAATCATGGTCCAAAGATGCTACTGCTTTCTTGGCTGCCTGGTTTTGGTGATCCCTTGTGTCTTGCAGCAGGTTGGTTGAAATTGCCTTGGAGGTCTTGCCTGATTTATATGTTTTTTGGCAAGCTCTTGCGTTATTTAACCTTGACTTGGTTATTAACTTTGGTGCCAGAGAGTTTTTGGCACCAATTAGGGCATTGGTTGCATATCCTTTAAAGATGCTCGTCTAGAGCGATTTATACAGCGCAATATTTGTGCTGAATCTCATCGTTATTGAGTAGGTTTTCTGCAGTGTCTTGAAACACAATCTTACCTTGATCCAAAATGTAAGCACGGTCAGAAATTTTGAGGGCCTGCTGGACGTTTTGCTCTACCAAAAGAATTGTTACTCCTTGCTGTTTGAGTTTTGCAAAGAGCGCAAACATTTCCTCTACCAGGACAGGCATGATACCTTCGGATGGTTCATCGAGCAGAATGACTTTGGGCTTAGCAATCATGGCGCGGGCGATGGCGAGCATTTGCTGTTCTCCTCCTGACATGGATGTGCCATCCTGCTGGAGACGTTCTTTCAGTCTTGGAAAGGTTTCAGCAATCTCATCCACCAAAGCACTCATATCGCCGCGATTCTTTTGGGCAATCACACCCAGCTCTAAATTTTCTTTAACAGTAAGGCCAGGAACAATGCGACGGTCTTCTGGTACATAGGCAAGACCGAGATGAAAGCGCTCGTGCGCTGGGAGGTCTAAGAAGGATTTGCCATCAATGAAAGCATTGCCTTGGCGTTTCGTGATTAAGCCCATGAGCGAGCGCAGGGTAGTGGTCTTGCCGGCACCATTACGGCCCATCAACGTCACGATTTCTCCTTTATTTACTTCTAGGGAGACGCCCTGTAAGACGTGACTGCGGTCATACCAAGCGTTTAAGTTTTCAATATGTAGCATCAGAAGCCTTCAATTAACCTTGACCGAGGTACACACGACGCACTTCAGCATTATTTTGGATTTCTTCGGGAGTTCCCTCGGCTAAAAATTCGCCATGGTGAAGTACGATGATGCGCTTACATAAACCCATAATCAGTTTCATCTTGTGTTCTACCAAAATGACGGTTCGCTCATTTGCTAGGGTGCGAATCAGATCCATCATGACCAAGGTTTCCTCTGGAGACATCCCTGCGGTAGGCTCATCCAATAGGAGGAGACTGGGGTTGCAGGCTAATGCCATTGCTATTTCTAGAGCACGTTGTTGGCCATGAGCCAGATCACCGGTTTTCTTATTGCGCAGATGTTCTAAATTGACACGCTGCAAAAGTTGATCAGCAATTTCGATGGGGCCCGGATAACTTTGAGCATTGCGCAGAAAGTTATAGCGGGCAGTCTCCATCTGCGCAGCTACCCGAACATTTTCATGAACAGTAAGTTGTTTAAAGACATTAGTGATCTGGAAGCTCTTTGAAATACCAATGCGGGCAAATTCATGTTGCTGCATCCCGGTAATATCTTTTCCATTGAAAAGGATTTCTCCACTAGAGGGTGGGAAGGCACCACTTAAGACGTTAAAGAAAGTGCTCTTACCTGCGCCATTGGGACCAATAATGGCGGTTAATGTTCCTGGCATAAAGCTGGTAGAAACATTTTGGAGTGCTTTAAATTTCCCAAAGCTCTTACCAACATTACGTGCTTCAAGAATAGGAGTCTTAGTTACGCTATTCATTATTTTGAATCCTGATGAATTTGTAGCTTGCTCAGAATGGTGCCCCAGATTCCTTTAGGGAAGAAGAGGACAAAGAACATAAATATCAAGCCAATCACTGCCATCCAATATTTTG
>CALQED020000085.1 GCA_943329505.2 Polynucleobacter meluiroseus
ATTAAACCTTTCCAACCAACAGTAGTGCGAGGCTGCTCAAAGTAGACGCGCATCACGATCTCTAATTCGCCAGCAAAGCGGGTGCGCTCCACCATGAGTCGTTGGCAATATTCCAACGCTGCTCTTGGATCATGAATAGAGCATGGTCCAATGATGACGAGTAAACGATCATCTTTACCGTGAATAATGTCGCGAATCTTTTTGCGCGTTTTACTGATTAATGCCTCAGTTGGAGTTCCAGAAATCGGAAAGAAACGAATCAGATGTTCTGGTGGCGGCAGAACAGAGATGTTGTCAATACGTTGATCGTCGGTATCCGACGTTTTATCAACGGCGGAGTACCAATTGGTGGCGGGGTTAGTATTTTGTTGGCTCATACGGCTATTTTAAGCCGTAATTTGCCAATATCAGGCAGTGCCGCCAACAGTCAGGCTGTCGATCCTTAAAGTAGGCTGTCCAACCCCAACTGGAACGCTTTGACCTTCTTTGCCGCAAACCCCAACGCCACCGTCTAATTTGAGGTCATTACCGATCATAGAGACCTGTTTTAAGGACTCTGGGCCACTACCGATAATCGTAGCCCCTTTGACGGGATATTGGATTTTTCCATTTTCTACCCAGTAGGCTTCAGAGGCGGAGAAGACAAACTTACCGCTGGTGATGTCGACTTGGCCGCCACCAAAATTCACCGCATATAGACCACGTTTGATGCTTGCCACAATTTCTTGCGGATCATCTTTGCCGGCCAGCATGTAGGTATTCGTCATGCGTGGCATCGGCAGAGAGGCAAAGCTTTCGCGTCGACCATTGCCAGTGAGCGGCATCTTCATGAGTCGTGCATTCAAGCTATCCTGAATATAGCCTTTGAGGATGCCATCTTCAATGAGCGTAGTGCATTGAGTTGGAGTACCTTCGTCATCAATATTGAGCGAGCCTCTGCGACCAGATAATGTGCCATCATCAACAACGGTAACCCCTTTAGCGGCAACGCGCTGTCCAATACACCCAGCAAAGGCAGAAGAACCTTTGCGATTGAAGTCACCTTCAAGACCATGACCTACTGCTTCATGTAGTAGAACGCCTGGCCAGCCAGGCCCCATCACTACTGTCATTGGCCCTGCAGGCGCAGCCCGCGACTCAAGATTGACAAGTGCGCCGTCCACTGCTTCATCTACATAGCGGTTGATTAAGTCAGCATTAAAGTAAAGATAATCATGGCGCGCGCCACCCCCTGATGAGCCTGATTCGCGGCGACCATTTTGTTCGGCGATGACATGAACAGAGACCCGAACCAATGGACGAATATCTGCTGCCAGTAATCCATCTGCTCTTGCCACTAGAACAACATCAAACTCGCCTGCCAGACTTGCCATCACCTGAATGATGCGAGGATCACGTGCTTTAGCACGACGTTCAATACTTTCTAGCAGCGCAATTTTTTCTTTTGGCTGCAATGAGTCTAGGGGATTGAGGTCTGAATACAGCTTATTCGAAACAGGACTAAATAATTTGCTCGCTACTGCTTGTTTTCCGCCTTGGGGTCCAATGACCCGTGTTGCTTTTGCAGCTTTACTTAAGGCATCTAAGTTAATTTCATCCGAATAGGCAAAGGCAGTTTTATCCCCATAGATGGCACGGACGCCAACGCCTTGATCGATATTAAAGCTGCCGGATTTGACAATACCTTCCTCCAGGCTCCAGCTCTCGCTACGGGTATGTTGGAAATATAAGTCAGCATCATCTAGGCGATGAGCAAACATGCTGCCAAAGGTGTGATGTAAATCTTGCTCAGATAGTCCAGTTGGTTCTAGCAAAATCGACTTGGCTAATTTAATGAGATCTGCCTGTTTTTTGGCTTTCGTCCAATTGGCTGGGAATAGTGCTTCGGGTGCATTCATGGGGTTTGGCAGATCTTTCCTTAAAGCTTGCGGTGTGCAAGTGCTGGTAACTGAGAGCGTACCTCGTTTAATTTTTCTTTGCTTAGCACTCCTGCGATAAAGCCCTCGCCCTCAGGCAGATCAGCCAATACATCGCCCCATGGGTCAACGAGCATGGTGTGACCCCATGTACGTCGTTGATTAAGGTGTGTACCGCCTTGTGCTGATGCCAAGACATAGCATTGATTTTCGATAGCACGCGCACGCAAAAGAATGTCCCAGTGTGCTTTTCCAGTCGTATAGGTAAATGCTGCTGGAATGATGTGGCAATCTACAGTACCCATTGCGCGATAGAGCTCAGGGAATCGTAGGTCATAACAAATACTGAGACCAAAAATCCACTCTTGATTATTGTGGGATATCTTGAATATCTCTGGTGCGCTACCGGATTCAATCGTTTCAGACTCTTGATAGCGCTCAGTATTAGTTTGAAAACCAAACAGATGTATTTTGTCGTAACGCCCAATTTGCTGGCCGGTGGGATTAAAGACCAGCGAAGTATTTAGTACTTTTCCTGGATCTTTTGTCTCTAAAGGAATGGTTCCTGCTACCAAATAAATTTGATTGTCTTTTGCAAAGCTAGCAAGTTGTTTTTGAATGGGGCCACTGCCAACACTCTCCCGAATACGCACCTTATCAGTATCTTTTAGACCCATGATGCAAAAGTATTCGGGGAGTACTACTAGCTGAGCGCCAGCTTGTGTGGCTGCACGAATCAGTCTGCTGGCAGTATTAAGGTTCTCCTGCAGATCTGGAGAGGAGACCATTTGAATGGAGGCAATCTTAAAAGATGCTGAGTTGATGGTTGTGCTCATAAAAATTTAGTTTAGGTTTTTAGTATTGCTACCTGAATTATTCTGTGGTGCAGGGCTAGCCGTGTTATCGCCGCTAGGTTTGCTTTGTTCTTTGAGTAAGTCTTTGCTGCGAATGGTGTTTAAAGTTTTAGAGTCGACTGGCTGCCCCTTTTGATCAAGTGGAATTACCTCAGGATCTTCCCAAGATCCTTGTATTAAGTAATCTGACTGCAGGCTACGGTTGATTTGACTGGTGAGTAGATACTGCCCAATCAAAGCGCCCAATCCAACAATCGGGTTGATTGCAAATGCAGCCAGTGATCCAGCAGTTGCATCAATCGTTGGGAAGATGGTGATGCGTAAGTCTTGAGTTTGTTTGGGAATGTTAATTTGACCAGTCATTGCTACCCTTGCTTGATCTAAATTCATATTAAATTGCTGGGTTTGTGCAAGACCATTGCTGATGTCAAAGTTACTATTGATCGAATTGAAAGGCGTGCCCTTAGTCACAATATTGCCAAGACTGCCCTGTAGATCGAACGTAGCAAATCTCAGCAAACTTTGCAGACTAAGAACATCCAGTATTTTGGCACCGCTAGTGTTGACCTCTAACAAGCGCCCCTTTTCAAGATTGATACTCACTTTTCCAGAAAGTGTCTCAAATTTGGGGCTAAAAGGTGAGCCATCCCATTCCACGTTGGCGCTTACTTTGCCTTGGCCTCCTTCAATAGATTTCTGGGTAGACCAATGAGCAATAATCTGACCGGCATCCTTTACATCCATACTGAAATTGAGGGTGCTATGGTCGATAGCATTTTTGGTTCCGCCTTGCCACTGGCCGGTAATCGATGAAGCGCCTTGTGGGTTATTGCTTTGGATCGAATCAATTTTTAAAAGATTGTTGTTACTACTCGTTTTAATCTTAATTTGACCAAGTTGTGCTTTTGACCAAGACAAATCGTCAATTGTGAGATCCATACTTGGGAAGGATTCAGGACTGAAAGACTTCTTGGCCGTTACATTAGTTTGGGCGGCTGGATCCTGGATTGAGTCGGGAAGTTTGAGTTTAGTAAGGCGCCCGCTCACTAAGCCATTACTGTGCAACTTATTGGCCTCTTGGTATTGAATTTGGCCAGTCACTTGAGGCGATCCAAGGCGCATATCCCATACATTTTTCTTATTATTTGCAGACAGCGTGACATCTTGCCAATGGCGGTCAAATAAGGTGAGTTTTTTAACTTGTGCCGTAACCTGAATATTGCCTAAATCAGGTTCGGACTCTTGGGCAGTAGGGGCTTGCTTGGGCGCTAAAAAATCTTGCCATTCATCAAGATTGAGCTCATTACTAGCAAGATTCACGCTAAATCCTTGTTGCGGCAGGTTGGGCGCCGTTCCGACTCCTAGGCTATAGCGTACTTCATCATCTTGGTTTACCGAGCCCTGAATAGCGTAAAGATTGCCAATTTTTCCAGACCAACTTACACGAACTGGATTATTTTTTTCATTAGCGAAGGTTTTAATGCTGAGATCGCCAGACATTGGCGTGCCTGCCAATTTTTTAGCTGGCATTGGGGCATTCATTGACCAGTTGCCAAAATCAAAGCGTAGATTCGAATCGCTACCTAGTTTATTAAAGCCAATAGCGCCTTCATACTTAATAGATCCACTCATGGCATTAAGCATTGTTCGAAGCTGTGAACCTGAGGCGTTTGCAAAATACTGTTTAAAAAAGTTTGCCTGTAGATCACCGGCGATCTTGAAGTTTTGTTTATTACTATTTTGATCGGCACTCGTTATTTTGATAGCGCCACCCAAAAAGTTGGCAGAAATATCTTCAAACTCAGGGTTCACCTCGGTAATGCGAATCTTGCCTTTGAGATTTTCAAAAGGCGGGAAATCAGCCCATTTGACTCTGTTGCCAGGGAGCGATAACTTTAAGTCAACATTGGTATCTGCTGAACCAGATAGTGGAACTTTAAGGCCTAGGCTTAAGTCCACCGGCCCACTTGCACGGAGATTTTTCTCAAGAGTGGCTTGTTTTTTTCCGCTTGGTGACGCATAAAAATATTCAAGTAACTGTTGCGCTGGACCTTGACCGTTAGCGTTGACAGAAACCATCAGTTGCTTTGCGCTGACATTGGGGATCTCTGCATGAAGTGCACTTAAGACAACTTCTTTGTGATTGGCCTTTGCAACATCAACTGTAAAGTTTGAGTTGGTCATCGCAATATTGCCGTTGATATTCGTAAAGCTTGACCATGTACCTTGATTGCTGGGGAGCAGTGGGACTGGGCTATAGCTTGCGCCAAATATC
Organism: Polynucleobacter meluiroseus; assembly: GCA_943329505.2. GTDB lineage: Bacteria > Pseudomonadota > Gammaproteobacteria > Burkholderiales > Burkholderiaceae > Polynucleobacter > Polynucleobacter meluiroseus_E. Next base: position 5,046 of record CALQED020000085.1, read on the forward strand.
GGTAGACTTAAACTGAACTCACCTTGCTGTTTATCAGCAAAAGGCACTTGATTGGGGTCACCTTTAATATGTAAGCGCCCATTTTGAACCGTGCCAGCATCAAAGGCCTTGCTGAGATAAGCCCTGACATCTTTATCCATACCTACTGGCAAATAGCGATATGCGGTTTTGAGATTGGCCTTTTGAAAGTCCATATCTAAAGCCATGAAGTCAGCTTCTTTGGCATTACCAATGATGTAATTGAGATTCAGATTGCTTGTAATTTCTGGGTTGCTTAGCGCAAGCTTCTTGGTATTAATAACCCAGTGACCCTTTTGTTTGGCCCATGTGATTTGACCGTTAGCACTGTCTAATTGAATTTTCGGGTCTGCCAAGAGATCATAGATTTCTAGTCCTAGCTTGCTGGAGTTGAGGGAGAAGCTACCTTCTTTTTCGTTAGCGCTAATAAAGCCAGACAAATTAGAAACTGAGGGGATTGATTTATTCATACCAACAAAACTCAAATTGATGAGTTTGGCGCTGACAGTGAAACCTAGCTTATTGGACTTAAACCAGCCGCCTGGAATATTCAGTGCAGATAAGGCCGATTTACTTTCTGACCAGTGAATATCTAGATCCTCTAACTCACCTTCAGCTTTAGAGTTCTTAATCCACTGATGTACTTTTTTCGAGAGCGGTAGGTTGACTGCAAATAGTGCAATATCTTCCATAGAAATTTTTGGTGATGAGAATCCAAATTCTTTGATTTCTCCATCTGCGCCAGGAGGGCGCCAACGGAATGTCATCGGGCTCAGCTTTTCTAACGGCGCGGATTTCGGGCTACCCATATCTCGCCATGCAAATGTTTTGGTAGATATTGCGATGAGACCATCATTCGTTTCTTGAAGAAGATTAGTTTCTAATCTTCCTAACGCAATCGCATCTTCACTTTTAGAGGATTGCACCACCAGGTTATCTACAGCAATGAAAAATTCTCCACCATCGGGTTGAGCATTATCTATGTTCAAGCTGCCATTTGA
>CALQED020000086.1 GCA_943329505.2 Polynucleobacter meluiroseus
CCAGTGTTCTGATAGAAAAAATTAACATCTACCTTAGATTTATCTTCCAAGCGAGTGGTGGTTCCTCCTGCTAAATCAGTGCTTTGTCTGATATTGGTTGCGGATGCATACCCCGAAGATAAATCTGACATGGTGCTATAGCCGGCACGGAAAAAACCGTTGGTACCAGGACTTGCTTTAAAGTATCCCTGAAGTCGTACATTTGAATTATGGGAACTAGCAGGCCCTTGACCATTCTTGATGCTATTTGAAGATGCCGGAGAAATCGTGGCAATTCCTTGATAGCCATCGGTAGCAAAGTAATCTGCTGAGAATCTTAATTGCAAAGAATCTGATGCGATTAAATCTTTTGATGCAGCAATATTACCCGTTCCAAATGAGCCAATACTTCCTGAAACCTCTTGTTGACTATTGGCTGGAGTTTTAGTCTTAATATTAATCACACCGCCCATGCCATAGTTACCCCATAAGCTAGACACGCCGCCACGAATAAACTCTACCGAATCAATGGCAGACATTGGCACCAAGTTCCACTGGACGGTACCATAAAAAGCATCGTTCGCAGGCAAACCATCAATTAATACTAGCGTTCTTGCATTGCCAAGACCGCGCACGTTAATACTTTGGCCCGTTGGATCTTTTTGATAGTAAGGTGTGTCATTGAGGATGACGCCTGGAACGTTCTTTAAAATCTGATCTATTGTTTGATCTGGTGCTATCTCAAGTACTTCCTTGGTCAGAATAGTAGTGTTGAGAGGTATCTCATCCAAAGGGGTGCCAGAGCGTGTAGCGCTAACTACCACATCACCTAACTTTTGGTTGTAATCTGCCGGGGGTGCTATTTGGGCTTGTAAATTAGGAGCAATCAAGATTGAACCAAATAACAAGCCCACGCACGCAGCAATTTTCTTTTTCTGAAACATGATTTACTTCTCCACACAACATGACAGCAACGAATTAAGTTGCCCACTACATAGCTAGGCTATGCCCTAATTTAGATTAGGCTTGTGCAGGAGGTGCTGCTGAGGGGGGTGTTACCCAAACAGCGAGAGGTTTGGGTGATTGATAGAAAAGTTTTGGGAGCAACGCAAAAGAATTTGGCGCTGCAAATGTGAGATTGGTATTGAATGCTGGAGTAATACTGTTTTGCGCTAAGCAGTATGGACATGGCTGCGCTTGATCCGCCAACTCTTGGTTATCTGCCTGAACGTTGATCTCGGCCTTAGCACCCTCAACTGAACAAATCTCCATCGCAAAACCTTGGCCATGTTTCGCCAGCGATACCGCCTGTGAAACGGCGGGCGCAAGCGCACTCATTGCGATTGCGATTGCAGCAATCCAGTGAACGAGGCGGTTTTTATGGAAATTCATGATGGAATGATTTTAGCGGACTTTTATTTTCCCAAGAAAAAGGGGCTTACGCCCCTTTTTAACTAGATCAGCCTGGCTTTTGACCAGTCAAGTCTTATGCTGCAGCAGCCTTTTTCTTGCCAATCACTTTACTAATCAATGGCCAGAAGAGCAGGACCAATGCAAGAGATGTAATAGCGCCCACCAATGGGTTAGAGAAGAAAATATCTAAGCTTCCCTGTGAGAACAGCATGGATTGACGGAAAGAATCTTCTGCACGGTCGCCCAATACCAGAGCCAATACCATTGGCGCCATTGGATAGTCGAGCTTTTTAAAGACATAACCCAGAACACCGAAGCCCATCATCAGCCAAACATCAAACATGGCATTGTGAACAGTGTATGCACCTACTGCACAAATCACAATAATGACTGGCGCAATGATTGAGAACGGAATTCTCAAGATAGAAGCAAATAATGGCACGCAAGTTAATACAACGAACAAGCCAGCCAAGTTACCCAAGTACATACTGGCAATCAAGCCCCAAACAAAGTCTGGCTTCTCAACGAAGAGTAATGGACCAGGTTGTAAGCCCCAGATCAAGAGACCGCCAAGCAATACGGCTGCTGTTGGTGAGCCTGGAATACCGAGAGACAACATTGGGAGAAGTGCTGCTGTACCTGCAGCATGGGCTGCAGTTTCTGGCGCAACAATACCCTCCATCTTGCCAGTACCAAACTTATCGCCTTCTTTAGATACGCGCTTAGCGACGCCATAGGCCATGAAGGATGCAGGAGTTGCGCCACCAGGAGTAATACCCATCCAGCAACCAATCAAGCAGCTGCGCAATGAAGTAGCCCAGTATTTTGGCAATTGCTTCCAAGTTTCCCAAACCACCTTGCCACGAATCTTGGCTGCAGCCCCTTGGAATGCAAGACCCTCTTCCATCGAAAGCAGAATCTCGCCAATACCAAACAAACCGATCACAGCGATCAAGAAGTCAAAGCCGCGCATTAATTCTGGATTACCGAATGTCAAACGCAATTGACCTGTAACCGTATCCATACCAACAGTAGCCAAGGCGAAGCCCAGCATCATTGCGGAAATCGTTTTAAACGGCGACCCCTTGTTCATGCCCACAAAGCTACAGAAGGTAAGCAAGTAGACCGAGAAGAACTCCGGGGGACCAAACTGGAGAGCGAACTTAGCCACCAATGGCGCCAAGAAAGTAATCATCACAATTGCAAAGAACGCACCAATGAATGAAGAGGTAAACGCTGCGGTTAAAGCCTCACCTGCTTTGCCATTCCGAGCCATTGGGTAACCATCAAAGGTGGTTGCAACAGACCACGGCTCACCGGGAATATTAAAGAGAATAGAGGTAATCGCTCCGCCGAACAAAGCACCCCAATAAATACAAGACAGCATGATGATGGCTGAAGTTGGTGGCATCGTGAAAGTCAATGGCAACAAAATCGCAATTCCATTTGCGCCACCAAGGCCTGGCAATACGCCGATGATCACTCCAAGTGTTACACCTACTAGCATCAGCAGCAGGTTAAATGGGGTCATTGCAACAGCAAAGCCATTGAATAGAGCGTTAATTTCTTCCAACTTGAACTCCTTTTATCTAATCTTTTTTATTTTTTAGTTCACACCAACAAACTCGAGCGGATTGAACCATGAGCCATGCGGCAATGGAACCTGGAACCAGAACTCGAACATGAGGTACAGGGCTACGCTCACCCCGACTGATACTGCAATTGCTTTCCAAATCGGATACTTTCCTAACCACACCATAAAGATTGCGATGTAGAGGGCTGAAGAAACATAAATTCCAATCAATTGCACGCCAAGCACAAACACGATCGCTGGCAAAAGCACAGCCATGACTTGCTTTAAAGGCTCTTTCTCAACAAATGATTCTGTTTTCTTGTGTTTATTGACGATTGCAGTTTGATAAAGAGTGACCGTACTTGAGAGCAGAATAATCAAGCTAATATAGAAAGGGAAATACCCTGCCTCAGGGCCGTCAGCACCCCAGCTAGCGCCCAACTTCAGACTACCAACCATCACGGTGATGGCAATCGCAAGGAACACAAGCGAAGTGATGATATCCATTGCCCTGACGCTAATCGCTGATTCTTGATTTGAATTATTTGCTTGTTCAGACATTTATTTTTTCACTAATCAATGTTAATTAATACACTTACTCAAAAAATAGGACCCCCAATGGAGGTCCTATCAGATTTCTTACAAATTACTTAGCCAAGAAGCCAGCTTCAGTCATCAATTGCTTATGCAAAGCTTCATTTAGTGTGAGCCAGTTTCTAAATTCTTTACCAGTCATAAATGTCTGATTGAATGCGCCATCAGCCATAAACTTTTTCCACTCTGGTGTAGCACGTACTTTCTTAAACAGTTCAACATAAAAATCAACCTGCTCTTGAGTGACGCCAGGCGCCATGAAAATACCGCGCAACATCACATAGTCAGTTGATACTCCAGCCTCTTTACAAGTTGGTACGTCATACCATGATTGGGTATCTGTTACTTTCTCTTTGTAAGGCATACGGGTGTCATCAAATACGCACAATGCACGTAATTTATTTGCACGCCATTGAGCAACTGCCTCAATTGGATTGTTCACAGAAGAATCAATATGATTACCTACGAGCTGAACTGCAACGTCACCACCCCCTTTGAATGGGATGTAGGTGAACTTCGCACCAGTGGCTTTTTCAATCGCTACGGTAATGATCTGGTCTTCAGACTTTGAGCCTGTACCACCCATTTTGAATTTACCCGGGCCCGCTGCTTTAGCGGCATCGATATATTCTTTTGCTGTCTTGTATGGCTTATCGACGTTATCCCACAAAACAAATTGGTCAAGAGCCAACATCGCTACTGGAGTAATGTCTTGCCAGTTAAAAGGAACACCGGTTGCCAATGGAGTGGTGAACAAATTAGAAAGCGTGATCACAATCTTGTTTGGATCGCCTTTAGCTTCTTTCATTGCTAAGAAACCTTCAGCGCCAGCACCAGCACCTTTATTCACAGGAATAACAGCCTGCTTCATTAAATTATTTTTAGTGATGATTCCTTGAATCATGCGAGCCATTTGGTCAGCACCACCACCAGGACCGGCGGGAATAATGAATTCAACAGGTTTGGTTGGCTCCCATGCAGCAAATGCAGGTGAGACACCAGTAACACCGAGGGCTAAGGCGGTAGAAATCAAGGCCCCTTTAAACTTCATCTTCATCTTCATTAACGTGCTCCTATGAATGGTTTGCCAATTTATTTTTGACTTATTTAATGTGAGTGATTTTTAAACAAGATGGGCTAGTAAAACTTGATAGCCATCAATAATTCCGAAAATCAATCACGCGAGACTCTGCAATCTAGCAAAAACCCCTATAAATCAAGTCAAAGCTTAGGATAGTGTACTTACACTAGCTGTTAATCATGGCATTTAAGGCACAAAAAACGTACAAATAGTATGTCTATTGAATGTGCGATGAATTGGGATACAAAATAGGATGGCTATCTAGGGTTAACCCTGAATACCATTAGGAACTGGTGCCGCTTGCCGGAATCGAACTGGCGACCTTTTCATTACGAATGAACTGCTCTACCAACTGAGCTAAAGCGGCCTACTGAAACCCATTCTAGCGGAAACGATCCAATAGCTTTTTACTCACTTTATCCAACTGTGTGGAGTCTTTGATTAAGAACTGTAGCCCATTAGAGTCTGCAATTAATAAGGTGTTACCAGTAATTCTGCGAATATCTTCTTCACCCTTTAAGCGAATGCGAGTTGGCCCACGATTGGTTTCAATATCCCAAATGCTGGGGGTGGCAAAGGTGGATACCTGGGTAATTTTTTCAATGACAGGTATAAATTCGCGCGCTGCCAATTCCGATTCAATCAGAGTCATCTCATCTTTTGGAATAGCAGCAACATCGGGATACCAAAATACCTCTTTGCCCGATAAGTCCATGATGCCGACACCGCTACCTGGGGCCGTAATCGGAAACGCTCGTACTGGATAAACGCCAACATGAGACTCTCCTAAGGTATCAATGAATACAAGACGCCCAAGTGAATCGCGCAACAATTGGTGAGAGTGACTCATATCCCTCCCCCAATATTTTTCGTAATATCTTGGAGTTTCTCTTCGCGCTTCTCTTCGCGTTTTTCATTACGCATGACTACTTTATCTTCCTGGAGAAGATCTTCTTGACCCTCAACCAAGCTCTCACCAATAACAACACCTTCAACTAGCTCTGCAGCATGACGCAGCTGGGCCTGATACAAGTCGTAATAAGTGCCCTGAGCTTCCATCAGTTGCTCATGCGAGCCGATTTCCACAATCTCACCCTTATCTAACACTACGAGGCGATCTGCTTTTCTGAGGGTAGAAAGACGATGTGCAATCGCAATCGTTGTGCGTCCTTTGACCAAATTATCTAAGGCGCGCTGAATTTCTTTTTCAGTCGTAGTGTCAACTGATGAAGTCGCCTCATCCAAAATTAAGATGCTCGGATTAATTAAGAGTGCACGGGCAATCGAGATCCGCTGACGCTCGCCACCAGATAAGGATTGACCGCGTTCACCAACCAATGAGTCATAGCCAAGTGGTAAACGTAGAATAAATTCATGGGCATGA
>CALQED020000087.1 GCA_943329505.2 Polynucleobacter meluiroseus
GCAACAAATGCATCTACCGAGCCGCCTGCTGTTCTAAAAGAATCACCTTGCACAGTAATTAAGCCCTCGCCTAATAACTCTTTTGACTGACTATCGGTAATTTTGCTCTCGATCAACAAGGCAGGAGTTTTCGCATTCACGCCACCAGCAAACGCCGCGGCATTCATTGCTAAACCAATAGGTGTGAAATTCCAAGGCTTCAAATAATCTGCTGAACTTTCTGCGCCAGTAATGCCAACCGATATACGAGCAACCCCTGGACCAGGGGTGGTCACAATGCGAATATTGCCACGAGCATTGACTGCCTCGATCATCGATTCCTGCAAGGCGTTTTTAGCGCTATTAATGGATTCAAGACTAACTTCTTTAGTAGCGCCTTGATTAAGATAAATCGGGTCCATGATAACGGCCGTATAAGCCCCTGGATTAACTCCAGCCTTGCGATAACGCCAAGCACGGGTATCCGGAACAGAAGTAGAGGTTGGAACCAAGACGTCATAGTTTGGCAAGAAGCCAGACCTAGGCATCGCTTGGGTCGCTAACTTTGGCGCATTGCTACAGGCTACCAACAATAAAGTTGCTAAGGATGAAGCGATGAGTACTGTGAATTTACGCACGATGATTCCTTTAGGAAAAACAGATTAGTCTGATGGAGGGCACGGTAACATGCCGCCCGTTTTTTTATGAAGCTGTGGTTTGCAATCCGATTGAGGGGAAGTAGCGCCCCCTTTCGGCGACGATGAGGCTACTGGCGAACTGGTTTTTGTTGCAGCATCTTGGGTAAGTATCGCACTAGCGGCTAAAACAGGTGGAGTTACTTTTGCTGGCTCAAGACCCACAGAACGATAAAAGGCTTTATCCGATCCAGGGCAAGGCATTACCGCACCAGTTTTTGGATTAATGACATCCTTACACTGCGGGTTAGCTTCAAGCCTAGCCTCTAATTTAGCTGTACTACATGCGGAGAAGACCAAGATACTCAGTATCGTGAACAAATAGCGTTTGTGATGATTCAACATACCTTGCAATTGCTCTTTGATTACTCTTAATGAGCCAAAATTTTAGAGAGGAAATCTTTGGCGCGATCAGATCTCGCTTCCGGATTTCCGAAGAATTCGTCTTTACTGCAATCTTCCAAAATACGGCCTTGATCCATGAAGATGACGCGGTGACTCACCTTACGCGCAAAACCCATCTCATGAGTCACGCAGCACATGGTCATACCTTCATTGGCAAGCTTAACCATTACATCCAATACTTCACCTACCATTTCAGGGTCTAGAGCAGAAGTTGGCTCATCAAATAACATCACAATGGGATCCATGCTTAACGCACGCGCAATGGCCACACGCTGCTGCTGCCCACCAGAGAGCTGTCCTGGAAATTTATCTTTTTGTAAGCTTAAGCCAACACGCTCGAGATACTTCAGACCATGGGTTTTGGCTTCATCGGCAGAACGACCGAGAACCTTAATTTGTGCCAGCGTCAGGTTTTCAGTAATGCTGAGATGTGGGAAGAGTTCGAAGTGCTGAAATACCATACCTACCCTAGCCCTTAGCTGAGGAAGATTGGTTTTAGGGTCATGTAATCGAATGCCATCTACCGTAATTTCACCAGCCTGAAATGGCTCTAAAGCATTAATCGTTTTAATCAAGGTTGATTTGCCTGAACCAGAAGGTCCGCAAATAACAACTACCTCTCCTTTTTGGATGGACGTACTGCAATCCGTTAAGACCTGAAAGTCGCCGTACCACTTCGAAACGTTTTGCAGTTGAATCATGATTGAGAAATAGTCAGCATTGGAAAATGATTAGCGAATGATCGCCACCTTAGATTGAACTCTTCTCACAATCTTAGAGAGCGAGAAGCAGATAATAAAATAAGTAAAAGCAGCCAAGATATAGGTTTCGATTGGACGACCATAATTCTTGCCGGCAATTTCAAAGCCTTTTAATAAGTCATAGGCACCAATCGCATATACCAGAGACGTATCTTGAAACAAAATGATAGTTTGGGTCATGAAGACTGGAATCATATTCCTAAAGGCTTGGGGCAATACGATAAAGCGCATATTTTGTCCATAAGTCATCCCTAATGCCTGGGCGGCGTAAGCCTGACCTTTAGGAACCGACTGAATACCCGCCCGCACAATCTCGGAGAAAAACGCCCCTTCAAATGCGATGAATGTAATCGTGGCGGAGAGATCTGCACCAATCGGACGACCAATTAACATCGGGATGAGCAAGAAGAACCACAAGATCACCATGACCAATGGAATGGAGCGCATGGTGTTGACATAAATCGTTGCTGGGTAAGCCAAACTGGGCTTACCAGATAAGCGCATCAAGGCTAAAAAGGTGCCAAAGATAATCCCGCCAACAGTAGCAATCACAGTGAGCTGGAAACTAAACAACATACCCTTCATGATGTAATTCGTGAAGAGTTCCCAGTTATAAAAACTAAGGTCTAGGCTCAACATGAGAACACCATGAGATCACAAACCTTCATCGGAGAATTGATGGCTCTCATTTAATGGGCCACCGCTTCGGTATTAGAAACAATAAAACCGGGCACGCGAGAGCGCCTTTCAATGTAAGCCATGACGCGATTAATCGCAAAAGCGGATAAGGCATACAGAAACGTCACTGCCAAGTAGATCTCCACGCCGCGAGACGTTTCTTCTTGGGCCTGCATTGCAAATAAAGTGAGCTCTGGCACAGAAACGGCAAATGCGACTGAAGAGTTTTTAATTAGATTCATGCTCTCTGATGTGAGAGGTGGAATCACAATTCGCAAAGCCATGGGCAAGAGAATGTAGCGATAGCTTTGAAAGGTTGTTAAACCTAAAGCCGTTGCTGCTGCTTTCTGACCAGATGGCAACGATTGAATGCCCGCCCTGACCTGCTCGGCAATGCGGGCTGAAGTAAAGAAACCTAAAGCAATACTGACCAATAAATAGGATGGAAATGCTTTTAATGTGGGAAAGAAAGCCGGTATGACGTGGTACCAAAGAAATACTTGAACCAAGATCGGAATGTTTCTGAATAACTCAACCCAGGCTGTAGATAAACGTTCCAAGAAACGGTTTAAGGCGGTATCTGGGGGTAAGGTACGCAAAGTACCCATTAAAGCGCCTAAGGACAGTGCAATCACCAGACCCAAAGCAGCCACTGCCAGCGTCCAACCCCAAGCCTTCATAAGCCAATCTAGATAACTGGGATCTGCGTTTTGACCAATACCTAATAAAGCGGAGAAGCAGTGATCAACCGCTTCTCCGTCTAAGGTACTTTTGCAAAAGATTCCTAAATCCATGAAATGGATCGCATCTGCATTAACTTAATAAAGTATTGAATTATTTCTTGTTGTAGTCTTCCGCAGGTTTGTCATTCAAGTTTGCCCAAGCATTTTTAGTGGCTGGAGAAAGCTCAAGACCCACAACGATATTTTTTGGAGGAATCGGCCCTAAGAACCATTTATTCCAAAGGGTTGGCATTTTGCCGTTTGCCACAATCTTAGCAATCGCTGCATTGACCGCAGCCTTAAATTCTGGGTCATCTTTACGTACCATGATTGAAATTGGCTCAGTACTTAATACCTCACCAACAATCTTGAAGTCCTTTGGATTCTTTGAGTTAGCAATATTGCCTGCCAAGATAGAGCCATCCATTACAAAAGCATCAGCGCGGCCAGACTCTAGTAACAAGAAGCTATCAGCATGGTCTTTGCCAAATACTTCATCAAAGTCCACTCCTCTCGCCTTTTCATTCTTGCGCAAGAGCTGAACAGATGTTGTACCGGTGGTGGTAGCCACTTTTTTACCATTTAATTGCGCAATAGAAGTAATCCCAGAATTGGCTTTAACTGCAATGCGAACTTCTTCTACGTAGAGAGTATTGGCAAAACCCACATCTTTTGCACGCGCAGCATTATTGGTCGTCGTGCCACACTCGATATCGACCGTACCGTTTTGGACTAAAGGCACACGATTTTGCGATGTCACAGGCTGATAATTGATGCGCAAAGTACTTAGCCCAAGTTTATCTTTGATGTCGCCCAAAATCATGCGACATACTTCAACGTGGTAACCATCAAAACGGCTATCGCCAGTGGTGTAGGACATTGGAATGGAGGATTCGCGCACACCCATCGTCACTGCACCGCTAGACTTAATTTTGTCCATCGTAGCGCTTGCAGCTTGGGCATTCACGGCGCTGATTAATAATCCGGCCAGCAAGCCAGCCTTCATCAAAGATTTACGCTTCATTGTTTTCTCCTGTTTTCAATATCTGTCACTAGCAATCTATCGCTAAAGATACATTTATAGCAAATTAATATCCATAGACGCGATTTTTGTGGGTATTTTCTAGGCAAAAACCCCGGTAAGACTGTAATACCTTACTGAAGAGTCATGAGATAGGCGATTAATGCCTTTCTTCCCTGAGCATCGGGCATGCCCGAATATGGCATCCGCCCACCAGGAATCAAGCCCTGAGGGTCTGCAATATATCGATTTAAAGAGTCCTCATTCCAGGTAATGCCACTCTTCTTGAGGGCATTTGAGTAGCGATAGCCCTCAACGGCTCCAGCCTTTCGTCCATAAACACCAAATAAACTCGGGCCTAGTAGATTTTCACCAGGCTTAATGCTGTGACAGGAAACGCAGTCCTGATATTTTTCCTTGCCCAGTGTTGCATCTTGAGCAAAGACTGCATGGGAGAAAAGTGTAAGGAGCACAAATAAGGAGCGTAAATATGGCATGGGAAGGTCTACCTAAGCTAAGAGTCCGGGGTTTTTAACATAGCGATTTTTGATCGCATCAGCAGTCCAGTAGGCCAAGGCCCCCACTAATCCGGTTGGCTGGTATGCGCTATTGTGCGGAAAAACATTGGCCCCAAGAATAAATAAATTTGAGCAATCCCAGCTTTGCTGATATTTATTAACCGCACTATTAGCTGGGCTAGTACCCATAATGGTTCCACCAGTACTGTGGGTGCTTTGGTAAGGAACTACATTCCATGACCTCTTCGCAGAAGATGCTTTCACCAAATGGGTGGGATTGAGATGTTGTGATATCCGATTAACAATTTCAGCGCCATGCATCCCCATCTTTAATTCGTTTTCTTGATAATCAAATGTGAGTCGCATCAGTGGCTGCCCGAAAGCATTTTTGTATGTACTGTCGAGCTCATAATAATTATGTCGATGTGGCAAAACCCCTGAACGCGTTGTAATGGCCATCGAAGTTTGATACCACTTAGCAGTAGCAGCTTTCCATTCTTTTCCCCATCTAGGCGTTCCAGGTGGGGTTGGTCGATAGCCGATTGGCAATGCCGTATTGTGTCCCGCGGACACAATATAACCACCTACAAAGCCTGGTCCGGAGCGGTCAAAATCCCAATTGCCATAAAAATCATCCATGACAATATTTGTTCCGCCTGCCGAGATGAAGGGATTAAAGCTTTTTCCTTCAAAAAATAAAGTGCTTCCTACACCGGTGTCGTAGGCATAGTTCTTGCCAATAATGCCTTTTCCACTGACCGGATCATATGGCTTACCGATACCCGAGAGCAGCATCAAGTGCACATTATTAAAAGCAAATGCGCACAGCAGCACGATTGAGGCAGGCTGCTCATATTCTTCACCAGTGACTAAATTGGTATACAACACACCGGTCGCTTTTTTACCGCTGGCATCTTTCAATACTTTAGTTACCCAGGATTGGGTCCTGAGTTCAAAGTTAGGCTTACTCATGGCGATCGGAATGACTGTCATCTGAGGGCCGCCTTTAGCGTTTGCTTCACAGCCAAAACGCTGGCAATATCCGCAATACTGACAAGCACCAAAATGCGAACCATCAGGATTGGTATAGGCCTTAGAAGCATTTGCTGCGGGCCTAGGAAAGGGGTGATAACCAAGATCCTTAGCGGCGCCCTCAAATAATTTAGAAGATAAAATATTTTTAAGCGGTGGCAGCGGGTAGTCTCGACTTCTTGGGCCTTCAAATGGATTGCC